>JANNRO010000170.1:0-15868 GCA_031401505.1 Planctomycetia bacterium | reverse complement strand
GGTCTCGTCAAGCGCTTCGGCGACGTGACCGCGATCGCGGGGATCAACCTTTCGATTCGCAAAGGCGAGTGCTTCGGGCTGCTCGGGCCCAACGGCGCCGGAAAGACGACGACCGTCGAGATCATGGAAGGGCTCCAGGAGCCGACGTCGGGGGAGGTGCGCATCCTCGGCCGCACGTGGTCGCGCGACGGGGCCGACATCCGCCCTCGGATCGGGGTCCAATTGCAGGAGACCGTGCTGCCCGGCATCCTGACGGTCCTCGAGACCGTGCGGCTGTTCGCGTCGTTCTACGCGCGCGTGCGACCGCTCGACGAGGTGATCGCCGACGTCGATCTCGGTGAGAAGCGGCACGAGCGCGTCCAGAAACTGTCGGGCGGCCAGCGTCAGCGACTCGCCGTCGCCTGTGCGCTGGTGGCCGATCCGGAGATTCTCTTCCTCGACGAGCCGACGACGGGGCTCGATCCGACGGCACGGCGGTCGCTCTGGGAGGTCATCCGTCGCTACAAGGACCGGGGCCGCACCGTCGTCCTGACGACGCATTACATGGAGGAGGCGGAGCGGCTCTGTGATCGCATCGCGATCGTCGATCGCGGCGGCGTCGTCGCCGAGGGCACGCCCGCGGAATTGATCGCCCGCGTCGGGGGCGAGGAAGTCGTCGAAATCGAGACCGATCCCGCGCTGGCGCCCGTTGTGTTCGAAGGCGTGGAGGGCGTGGTCGATCGCCGCGTCGACGGTGCGGGGTTGCGCCTCGTCGTCCGCGACATGGCGCGCGCCTTGCCCGCGCTGCTCGCGACCGTCGCCGCGGCGGGCGCACGCCCCGTCCGCCTCTCGACCAGGCATGCGACGCTCGAAGACGTCTTCCTCGCGTCGACCGGTCGCCGCTTCGAAGAGGCCGAGACCGCGGCCGGCGAGCGCACGCCCGCGAAGGCGGCTCGATGAGCAATTCAGGTCTGGTCGCCTCGCCGTCCCAGGCGCGGGAACTCTATCTCGCGAGGCTTCGCACGTTCGTCCGCGAGCCGGGCATCCTGTTCTGGGTCTTCGGTTTCCCCCTGCTGCTGGCGCTTTGTCTCGGGCTCGCGTTCCGCCACCGCGGTCCCGAGAAGTGGCTCGTCGCGGTCGAGGCGGGGCCCGACGCCGAGTCGACCCGCGCGGCGCTGGCGGCATCGGCGTCGATCGAGCCGAGCATATCGACGGCGATCGACGCCGGGCGCCGACTCGATCACGGGGAGGTCGTGCTCGTCGTGCGGCCCGGGGTGGCGCCCTCGCTCTCGTTCGACGCCACGCGCCCCGGGGCCACGGCCGCCGCCTCCGCCGTGCGCGACGCGCTCGAACGCGCCGCCGGGCGCAAGGACGTCCTCGCGGTCGCGGTCGTGCCGGTCACCGCGCCGGGGCGGCGCTACATCGACTTCCTGATTCCCGGGTTGCTCGGGATGGGACTGCTCGGTGGCGGACTCTGGGGGGTGGGCTACGAGATCGTGGGCATGCGGGTGAAGCGGTTGTTGAAGCGGTTCACGGCGACGCCGATGAGTCGGCCCCTCTTCCTCGGCTCGTTCGTCGTCCACCGCCTCGCGATCGCCGTCGTCGAGACGGCGTTCCTGCTGACGTTCGGCTACTTCCTCTTCGACGTCGAGGTGCGCGGGTCGATCGTCGGCGTCTTCGCGACGGCGCTGCTCGGCGGCGTCGCTTTCGCGGGATTGGGGCTCGCGATCGCATCGCGAGCGCGCAACCTCGAGACCGCGAACGGCCTCATGAACGCGGCGACGCTCCCGATGTGGATGCTTTCGGGCGTGTTCTTCGCGACGTCGAACTTCCCGGAGTGGATGCGCCCGCTGATCGACGCGCTTCCGCTGACGGCGTTGAACGACGCGTTGCGCGCGCAAATGGGCGACGGGGCGTCGTTGTTCGCGTGCGCGGGCCCGCTCGGCATCCTCGCGGCCTGGGGCGTCGTCTCGTACGCCGTCGCGCTGCGCTGGTTCCGCTGGCAGTAGGGTCCGCGCCGGGGATCCGACGTCGGATCGAACGCCGACTCACTTGTCCGAGGACGACGGCGTGGCCGCCAGTATCCGAAGCGCGACGTCGAGCGCGGCGGCGCGGGTTCGATCGTCGAGCCCTGCCAGTGCGCGCACGGCGTCGACGGCGGCACGCGGGTCGGTGGTACGGGCGACGATCGCGCGCACCCGTGGCTCGACCGCCGCCTCCGCCGCGAGCGCCGCGTCGCGACGGGCCACCCGCTGCGCGAGCGTCTGCGTGGACCAGAGCCGCGCGGTGTTGTCTCCCGACGCCGACGCGATCGTCTCGCCGTCGGGGGCGAACGCCAGCGCAAAGACATACGACTCGTGACCGCGCAGCGAGAGGAGTTCCTCTCCCGTCGCGACGTCGTGCAGCCGCACCGTCCCGTCGTCGCCGCCGGTCGCGAGGCGCCGCCCGTCGGGCGAGAACGCCACGCCGTAGACCCGCCCGACGTGGCCGCGGATCGTGAATCGCGTGGACCCCGTTTCGGCGTCGGCGATCGTCGCGGTGCCGTCCTCGCTCGAGGCCGCGACGAGCGAGCCGTCGGGCGAGATCGCGAGATCGGTCACAGCGAGCGGGTGCTTTTCGAACGCCATCGCGCGTCCGGGACGCCCCGGCGCATGGGCCTCGAATCGCGACCACTTCCCGCTGCCGTATCCGATCGCGACCGCACCGTTGCGCGCGACGGCGACGGACCAGGGATCTCCGGCCTCCGTGAACGGCGTTCCGCGCCGTACGAGCGTGCGCGGGTCGCGCGCACAGACGTCACCGGGGACCTTCGTGGCCCACAGCGTTTTGCCATCGTGCGTGAACCCGAGTCCGCCGTACATCTCGCTCTGGCCGTCTTGCGCCGTCGCGATCCGGCGCCCCGTCGCCGAGTCGAACGCGACGAGGTGGTGGGGGCGCCCGGAGGAAATCAGCACGTCGCCATCGGGTGACCACGCGACCGAGTGGACGGGCCCGGGCGCCTCGAGGACTGCCAGAGCGCGCCCCGTGACCACGCTCCAGATGCGTACGGTCCCGTCCCAGCCCCCGGTCGCGACGCGACGTCCGTCGGGGGCGAACGCGATGCCGTAGATGTAGGGCCATTGGTTCCCCTCCGCCTTCGAGCGATGCCCGCGGAGCACGTCGAACTCGGTTTCGGACCGGGTGAACCAGGTGCGCCGTTCCCAAGGATCGTCGACCGAGACTTCGGCGGCATCGGGGGAAAAACGAACCCTCGAAAACTCGTTCGCCCCAACCGCGGTTCGCGTGCCGACGGGAAGCAGGTCCGAACCGCGAAACAGCCGCACGACCCGCTCGCGCGCCCACGTCGCGAGCAGGCCGCCGTCCTCGCTCGCCGCGACATCGAACACTCCCTGCTGGTGGAGTGCGAGCGTGGTCTCCGCGGCGCTCCCGTCGGTCGTCGCGACGATCGCCCGACGATCCGACGAGACCGAGATGAGGCGCGACGACCCCGGCACCCATACGGCGCCGGTCGCGGGCTGCGAGTGCCGCGCGACCTCGCGCACCGGCGCATCGCCCGACGTCGGGATGGCGACGACGGCGCCGCTGTGAACGGCGGCCACGAGTTCGGTCGCCGTCGAATTGAACGCCGCGCTCGACCAGCGCCACTGGTCGGTCCCTCCCCGGGTCCACGAGGCCCCGGTGTCGAGGTCCACGAAGCGGAGCCTCGGCGACGAGGAACACCGACTCTCGCAGATGGTCGCGCCCCGGGGCGTCGCGGCGAGCACGTCGCATTCGCCGGATCGGCCCGTCAGCATGCCCAGCGACGTGCGGCGCCCGGTCGCGACGTCGATCACGTCGAGCGCCCCGTCGGTGCGCGCGAGTACGAGGCGCGAGCCGTCCGCGACGAGGACTCCCCGTTCGAACGCGGGCGTCGCGGCGATCCGACACAGGATCGCCCCGGTCGCGGCGTCGAGGACGGCCGCGCCTTCGGCCGACGTGCCCCCGGCGATTCGGCGTCCATCGGCGGAGGCGCTCATCCATCGTTCGAGCCCCATCGCCCAGCGAACGCGACGCGCGCACCGGTCGACTTGCGCGTCAAGGTGCCGCCATTCCCACCCTCGGAACGCTTCAGGCGCGCGATCGAGCGCCGTCCGGGCGCTGGACGCATTTCCGGTCGCGATCGCCTCGGCGGCGACGCTCGTCTGCGCGCGGTACGCCTCACGACGCGCCTCGTCCGACTCGGCGTCGGCGCGGCGGCGCTGCGTATTCGACTCGATCGCGAAAGCGAGCGACACGGCGAGGCCCGCGGCGAGTGCGAGCACGGTCGCGACGGCGCCGAGCACGAGGGTCCGGTGCCGCCTCACGAACGAGCGCAGCAGGTAGCCGCGGGTCGGCGCACGGGCATTGATCGGCTCGTCACGGAGAAAACGTCGGAGATCGTCGGCGAACGCCAGCGCCGTCGGATATCGGCGGTCCTGGTCGGGTTCGAGCGCCTTCGCAACGACGAGCGCGAGATCGATCGGTGCCGAAGGCAGGACTTCCTGAAGCGACGGCGCGGGTCGTCGGAGCGCGCTCGCCCACTCGGGCAGCGTCATCCACTCGGGGTCCCGCGGTCGCCGTCCCGTCAGCACTTCGAAGGCGATCGTGCCCAGCGCATGGACGTCGGTCCGCGTGTCGACCAGCGATGACGCTCCCTCGACCTGCTCGGGGGCCATGTACGCCAGCGTTCCGACGAGATCTCCGTCGCGGGTGTGGAGCGTGCCGACGGCGGGTGAGTCGTGGAGCGTGCGAGCCACGCCGAAATCGACGACCTTGGCGATTCCGTCGTCGGTCACGAGGACGTTCGACGGTTTCAAGTCCCGGTGGACGACGCCGGACGCGTGGGCGTGCGCGACGGCTTCGGCGACGGTTGCGAGCAGTTCGGCGCGGGCGCGCAGCGACGTCGCGTGCTCGCGGCACCACACGTCGATCGGCACCCCCGCGACCAGTTCCATCGCGATCCACGGGACGTCGGCGTCCCCCTCCGAGCCCGCGTTGACGGCGTAGACGTGCGCGATCGAGGGATGGTGAAGCCGCGCGAGGATCTCCGCCTCGTGCGCGATCCGCCGCCGCAAGCGGGTGTCCGTGCGCGGGGCGCGGAAGATCTTGAGCGCGACCTGTCGCCTCGGACTCTCCTGCTCGGCCTCGTACACCGTCCCCGAGCCTCCGACCCCGATCATGCGCCCGATCCGGTAGCCGGCGATCGAGTCCAGCGCGAGGCCGTCGGAGGGGCACGGCGCCAACCCGGTCGACGCCGCCATCGGGTCGCGGTGGGGCAACGACGGGTGCGAGTCGTGGGCGAGCAGTGCCGCCACTTCGGCGTGAAGGGTCCAGTCGTCGCCGCACTCACGGTCGAGCGCTTGCCGCCGGTTCGTGCCGTCGAGTCCGCAGACACGTTCGTAGACCGTCCGGGCACGCGACGACCACACCGACTGGGGGCCCGCTGCCGATTCAAGCGACGGCGGAACGGGCGAGTTCGACCCCATGAGCCCTATGTATCGGCGTTCGGCCGACCGCGGTTGCGGGCCATCCGGGGTCGGCCGTTCGGGCCGCTACCGAATTGTCAAGGGGTTCGTTCGTCCCGGGTCCCGGGAGTTCCTCCCGCGAAAACGTGTGGCCCAACCGCGGTGGGGGCAGAATCCGCCCCCCGTAGGTCCCGTTCGGAGGCACTCCATGAGCGACGCGGCGGCCGGTGGATTCAAACTCTCGAAGACGGGGATCATCTACCTCGTCGCGATCGTCGCGGCGATCGTCCTCGCGGTCACGGGCACCCGGACCGACGACGGTCTGCGCGTGATGGGGAACATCCCGTTCGCGTTCGTGCTCTTCGTGCTGATCCTGATGGGCGTCGCGTTCTTCCACCACTACACGCTGTACGTCGCGCTGGCGGGCGTCGTCGTCGTGACGCTCTATACCGCCGTGTTCACCCGCATCGGCCTCTGGCACCACTTTTTGCACGAGGGCGACGCGACGCTCATCAACCTCGGCGGCCTGCTGCTCGGGTTCGCGCTCCTCGCGAAGTTCTTCGAACACTCGGGCGTCCCGGACAACCTGCCGCGAATTCTGCCCAAGAGCAAACTCTGGGGCGGATTCGGCCTCCTCGTCGTCGTCTGGGTGATCTCGTCGTTCCTCGACAACATCGCGGCGGCCATGATCGGTGGCGTCATCGCGCGCACGGCCTTCAAAGGGCGCGTCTCCGTGGCCTACATCGCGGCGCTCGTCGCGGCGAGCAACGCGGGCGGCGCCTGGAGCGTGCTCGGCGACACGACGACCACGATGATGTGGATCGACGGCGTGAGCCCGCTCGACGTCATGCACTGCTTCATCGCGAGCGCGGTGGCGCTGGTCGTTTGCGGCCTCCTCGGCACGATGGCGCAGAACAAGCTCCAGCCCATGGAATTCGACGCGTCGCTCGAGCGCAAGCCGATCGATTGGACGCAGCTCCTGATCGTGCTCATGATTCTCGCGGGCGCGATCACGACCAACTTCCTCATGGGAGGTCGGCCCTACGTCGGCGTGTGGATCGCGATCCTGCTCGGTGCGCTCCTTCGCAAGCCGGCCTGGGGCGAACTCCCGGGCGCGTTCAAGGGCGCCGTGTTCCTCCTCTCGCTCGTCTGGTGTGCATCGTTGATGCCGGTCAAGGATCTCCCCCCGGCGTCGTGGCAGACGACGTTCGGGTTGGGCTTCGTCTCGGCCGTTTTCGACAACATCCCGCTGACCAAACTCGCGCTGGAGCAGGGAGGTTACGACTGGGGCATGCTCGCCTACGCCGTCGGCTTCGGCGGATCGATGATCTGGTTCGGCTCGTCGGCGGGTGTTGCGATCTCGAAGGACTTCCCCGAGGCGCGCAACACCATGCGCTACATCAAGGAAGGCTGGCCGGTCGCGGTCGCCTACGTCCTCGGGTTCTTCGTGATGCTCGGCGTGCTCGGGTTCCAGCCGCACGAGAAGCACAAGGCCGACAAGCCGGGTACGCCCGCCGTGACCGCCCCGGACCACAAGTAGGACTCGGTCCCGTACGGCAGGTCGGCCGTAGGGTTTCGTTCGGCTCGCGTCGGGGCACATCGCCCCCTCCCACGGCGGCCGCCGCCTGCGGCCGCCTTCGTCCGTTCGGTCCGCCGCTCCGCGCCGCCGTCTTGGCCCCTTGAAGGTCGCCCCGTACACTCCGCCCCCTTCACCTTGGGTTTGGGCCCGAAATCCCCTGACGCCCGTCGGCGCAACGGGGAGATGAGGCCCGTCGGAGGCGGTGCGCGATGGAACTGACGATCATCTTCGGTGTGAGCATTCTCGGCCTCGTCATGGCCGCGATCCTCGCGAAGTGGGTCTTGAAGCAGGACCAGGGCCCGGCAGAGATGCAGAAAATCTCCGGCGCCATCCGGCTCGGCGCCGAGGCGTTCCTGCGGCGGCAAAACTGGACGATCGCGAAAATCGCCGTGCCGCTGGCGTTCCTCGTCTTCCTCCTCTACGCCTTCCTGCGCAAGACGACGAAGTACGATCCGGCGGAGGCCATGCCGCTCGCGCTCTGGACGACGATCAGCTTCGCGCTCGGCGCGGCGTGCTCGGTGCTTGCGGGCTACGTCGGCATGTGGATCTCCATCCGCACGAACGTCCGCACGGCGGCCGCGGCGCGGACTTCGCTCAACGGCGCGCTCCAGACGGCGCTGCGCGGCGGCGCGGTGTCGGGCCTGCTCGTCGTCGCCATGTCGCTGCTCGGCGTCGGCGGCCTCTACGCGGTCGCGAAGGCCATGGGCGCGACGAAGTTGGTCACCGATATCCCGCTGCTGATCGCGGGCTACGGATTCGGCGCGTCGCTCGTCGCGCTCTTCGCGCAGGTCGGCGGCGGCATCTATACGAAGGCGGCCGACGTCGGCGCCGACCTCGTTGGCAAGGTCGAGGCGGGCATCCCGGAAGACGATCCGCGCAACCCGGCCGTGATCGCCGACCTCGTCGGTGACAACGTCGGTGACTGCGCCGGCCGCGGCGCCGACCTCTTCGAGTCGACCGCCGCCGAGAACATCGGCGCGATGATCCTTGCGGCCTCGCTCGGATTGGTCGCTGAGAAGCTGGCGGCGGCGCGCGGAATCGTGCTCCCCGAGGCCACGCTGATCGGATTCCTCCTCTTCCCGCTCGTCGCGCGCGCGTTCGGCATCGTGGCGTCGGTCATCGGGCTCTTCGCGACGAAGATCCGCGAAGACCAGGACCCGATGGCGGGCCTCAATCGCGGCTACTACGTGACGTCGGTCCTCGCCGCGATCGGCTTCTTCATCGCGACGAAGTGGCTCGTGGCGCCGCTGTGCGAGGCCGCGGGCTACCCCGATGCAGCCCTCAAGTACTTCTTCTGCGGCTTGATCGGCATCGCGACGTCGCAGGCGTTCGTCTACATCACGCAGTACTACACCGAATACAAGTATCGCCCGGTCAAGGAGATCGCGGACGCCTCGCTGACGGGGCCTGCGACGAACGTCATTTCGGGCATCGCGGTCGGGCTCGAGAGCACGGCGTTCCCGATTCTCACCGTGTCGAGTGCGATCGTCGGCAGCTATCTCCTCGGCAACACGGCGATGGACGGCGGCGGGCTCTTCGGCACGGCGGTCGCGACGATGGGCATGCTCGGCACCGCCGGCTACATCCTCGCGATGGACACGTTCGGCCCGATCACCGACAACGCGGGCGGCATCGTCGAGATGAGCAACCAGCCCGAAGAGGTCAGGAAGCGCACCGATCGCCTCGACGCGGTCGGCAACACGACGAAGGCGCTGACGAAGGGCTACGCCGTCGGCTCGGCCGCGCTGGCCGCGTTCCTCCTGTTCTCGGCGTACCTCGACGAGGTGAAGCACTACCAGCCGACGTCGACCGGCATGGTCAATCTCGCCGACCCGAAGGTGTTCGTCGGCGGATTGCTCGGCGCCATGCTCGTCTTCTACTTCTCGTCGCTGACGGTGCGCGCGGTCGGCCGCGCGGCCAAACAGGTGATCGAGGCGGTCCGCGTCCAGTTCGCGCCCTTCCGCAAGAACGGCGTGCTGACGCTCCCCGAGAAGTTCGAGCCCGACTACGGCTCGGTCGTGGACATCGTGACGCGCGGCGCCCTGAAGCAGATGGTGTGGCCGGGCATCGTCGTCGTGGCCATGCCCATCGTCGTCGGCCTCGTCTTCAAGTGGATCGGCCAGGCGCTGGGTGAGCCGGGGCTCGGCGCCGAGGTCGTCGCGGGCTTCCTGATGGTCGCGACGGTCGCGGGCATCTTGATGGCGTTGTTCCTGAACAACGCGGGCGGCGCCTGGGACAACGCGAAGAAGT
Source organism: Planctomycetia bacterium (assembly GCA_031401505.1). Lineage (GTDB taxonomy): Bacteria > Planctomycetota > PLA2 > PLA2 > JAEUHO01 > JANNRO01. The sequence continues at coordinate 6,577 of JANNRO010000170.1, read as the reverse complement.
ACATCGAGATGGGCAACCACGGCGGCAAGCGCAGCGACGCCCACAAGGCGGCGGTCGTCGGCGACACGGTGGGCGACCCCTTCAAGGACACCGCGGGTCCGTCACTCCACGTCGTGATCAAGTTGCTCGCGACGATCACGCTCGTCATGGCGCCGTTCTTCCTCTAACGCGCGCGGCGCGCGTTTCCCCGCGGCGGGCGTTCACGGCGACGTGGACGCCCGCCGCTTCGCTTGCATCGCACCGGGCGGGCTGCCACCCCGGTGGCGTGGGCTACCTCCGCCGGCGGCCGCCGCCACCACCGCCGCCGCTGCGGCCACCCGACGGGCGCGGCGCATCCATCGCCGGCTGGGGAGGCGGCGGGGGCGTATCGCCCGGCTGGAGGGCGGGCGAGTGCTGAAGCTCGTGATAGATGTCGTCGAGCAGCATCGTGATGAGGGGCAATTCGCCTTCGGCGTCGGCGAGCCCGCGAGCCAACTTCTCGAAGCGCGCGCTGCGTTCGGTCTGGAGCTTGTCGCGCTCGCGCAGCTTGGCCTCGAGGAGCGCGGTCAAGCGTTCGGCGACGACGGTCGCCACGTCCTCGTCGGTCGGAATCGGGCGCGCCTGGATCGCGATCTTGTATTCCTTCGAGATCCGCTCGAGCGCGTATTTCTCGCCGGCGTTGACGAGCGAGATCGCGGTGCCCGATGCACCTGCTCGACCCGTCCGGCCCGCGCGATGGACGTAGTTTTCGACGTCCTCGGGCGGCTCGTACTGGATGACGTGCGACAGCTCGGGGACGTCGATCCCCCGGCCGGCCACGTCGGTCGCGACCAGGAACCGGAGGTTGCCCTTGCGGACGCGGTCGAGCACCTGTTCGCGCTTGGTCTGGGGTAGGTCGGAACTCAACTCGTCGGCGTCGTAGCCGAAGCGCTGGAGCACCACCGTCACGTAGTGGACCTTCGCCTTCGTGTTGCAGAAGATGATCGCCGAGGCCGGATTCTCGATTTCGATCAGCCGCACGAGGCTGCGGTCCTTGTCCATGCCGTCGACGAGATACGACACGTGCTCGACCTCGCTCACGTGCACGTGATCGTGGGAGAGATTGATGAACTCGGGGTCGTGGATGAACTCGCGTGCCGTGCGCATGACCGACGTCGGAAACGTGGCCGAGAACATCGTGGTGTGGAGCGCCCGCTTGGGCAGATAGCGCTTCAACTGGCGCATGTCGGGGTAGAAGCCCATCGACAGCATGCGATCGGCCTCGTCGAAAATCATGAGCCGTAGCGCGTCGAGCGAAAACGTGCGCTTCAACAGGTGGTCGAGTACCCGGCCGGGCGTGCCGACGACGAGATGCGCGCCACCCTTGAGCGCGTCGACCTGCGCGCCGTAGCCGACGCCGCCGTAGACCGCGACCGCGCGCAGGCCGGAGTCGCCGAGCAGCGTCTGCGCGTCCTGCCAGACCTGGCTCGCGAGCTCACGGGTCGGCACGAGGACGAGCGCCTGACATTCCTTGCGCGAGGGGTCGAGCCGTTCGAGGAGCGGCAGGAGGAAGGCGCCGGTCTTGCCGCTGCCGGTGCGGGCCTGGATCATCAGGTTTCGCCCGTCGATCAGGCGAGGGATCGCCCGCGCCTGGACGGGCATGAGCGTGGTCCAACCCGCTCGAGCGACGGCGGCGCGCAGTCGAGGCGGCAGCCCCTCGACCGTGATGTCGGGCATTTCCGGAGGGGCTCCGCCTTCGGCGTCGAATTCGGGCGTGATCAATGGGCACTCTGTCTCTCTGCGAACGATGAATTCACCGAGTCAGAGTACGGCTTCCCGCGAATTCCCGACAATTTCCCGCACCGAACGGGCGGCGGGGCCCGCGTCCGACGCCCGGGGGGCCGAAATCGACGCGCGCCGAGTGTCTACGTACCCATCGCCGATTCGGGTGCCGCAGGCCCCGCGGGCGTTACGGGGGATGCGGGGGCGGGCTGGCCCGTGCCCGGCGGCGCGTCGGCCGGCGCGGCATCGGGCACCGAACGGTAGGAGACCGGGACCGCCGAGAAGTCGGTGATCTTCGACGGGTTCGCCTTCGCCCACGCCCTGACGTCGTCGGCGTTCTTCGCGGTCGCGCGCGTCAGGTGGTTGAAGGAGTCGATCAGGATCGTCTCGACGATCGTCTTCTCCATCGAGACGTCGAGGACCTTCACGTCGGCGACCGCGCCCTCTTCGATCGTGCCGATGATCGGATCGGCGATGAAACTCGTCTGCGCGACCTCCACGTCGAAGTCGCGGATGTAAGCGGTCTGGGTCTCGTGGGCGAAGTAGCCGCCCGGTGACGATCCGTGACTCGTGATCCGCGTGACGAGGTAGCCGACCGCGCGCATGTCGCCGAGCATCGCAAGCGACCTTGCGGCGTTGGCCACGTAGGTCGGGTGATCGGAGCCCAGTTCGCGCACGAGCGGGATCGCGACGTCGTCGTTCCCGAACGTCGCGGCGGCGCGGATGGCGGCGTCTCGAACCGTCGGATTCGTGTCCCGTACGCTCACCGCGATCAGCGTCCGGAGCGCGCTCTCGTCGCCCAGCGTCTGCAGTTCATGGCAGGCCCATCGGCGGATCTCGGGGTCGTGGTGGACGAGCAGGGCCCGCGCGGCCTCGACGCGATCGGCGTCGGTGGCCTTCGCGATCCGCGCCACGGCGGCCTCGCGCAGCGCGGGCGACTTCGCCGCCGTCTTCATCGCGGTGACGAGGGGGACGTCCTTGACGGCCACGCGCTTCTTGCCTCGCGCGAGCTTGTCGACCTCGGCCGCGAGCAACCAGCGACCCTGGTAGAGGACGAGTCCGCTCTGGCGACGCACCTCCGCGACCGTCGACCAGCAATCTCCGACCTTCTCGTAACCGAGTGCGCGCCGAGCCGCCGGGTGCTCGGGTTCGACGGCGAGCACGGCTTCGTACTCGCGCTTGGCGAGATCGGGATGCCCCTCGGCGTCGAGCGCGAGCGCGAGGCGGAAGTGACCGGTCGCGTCGTCCTTCCCGAGTGCACTTCGGGCCCGCTCCGCGGCCGCGCGGGGGCCCTCGCCCGTCGTGATCGTGACCACGTCGGAACTCGCGAGCCGGACGTCACCGCCCGTCGTCGTCACCGTGACGGATCCGTCCTTGGCCCGAGTGGCGGCGCCCTCGACGACGAGGCCGTCTTTCGTCGTCACGACGTCGGCGCTCGCGGTCGAGAGGCAGGCGAGCGCCACGAACGTCGAGGGCAGGAGAACTCGTCGAATCATGGGCTCCTCCAGAGCGGCGGCCGGGTCGCGTGCGACGGGGACCATTGTGAACGACGGCCACGGTTCGACGCATCCCCCGATCGGCGCGCCGTGTCGACCGTCCGGCGACGCGCGCCGCCGACGCCCCCTGACGCCATGCGAACCTCGGCGCTCGTCAGTCGGGGTGCATTCCGACCGATCTCCTCGATGGAAGCCGCACTCCGTCCCGACCCCCCGGGAGCCGCCATGGTTCGTTCCCCGTCGCTCGCCTCCGTCCTCCTCGCGGCGGGCGGCATCGCGCTCGCCTTCTTCGGGATATCGGAGCGCAGCAACGCGCTCTCGATCTCGAACGTGCGCCGCACGCCGGTCGTCTCGGTCGTCGAACGATCGGCGCCGGCGGTCGTCAACATCACGACGAACAACGGCGGCGGTTCGCGCAGCGGCGGGGCGGGCAGCGGCGTCATCGTCCACCCCGACGGCTTCGTGGTGACGAACAGCCACGTCGTGCGCGGCGCGACAAGGGTGCTCGTCGAGCTCTTGCGGGCCGTCAAGGAGGGGCGTCCGACGTTCGAGGCCCGCGTGCTCGAGGATGATCCCGCCCACGATCTGGCGCTGCTCCAGATCGCCAAGGCCCGCACGTTCCCCTACGTGTCGATCTGCACGTCGGGCTCCGTGCTGGTCGGCGAGACGGCCGTCGCGATCGGCAACCCGTACGGGCTCGGCGACAGCGTGACCGTCGGCATCGTGTCAGCGCTCGGGCGTTCGGCCAGCCTGCCGACGGGGTACACGATTCGCGGCCTCATCCAGACCGACGCCTCGATCAATCTCGGCAACTCGGGCGGCGCGCTCCTGAACCTCGACGGAGAGTTGATCGGCATCAACTCGTCGATCCACCCGAGTGCGCACGGCATCGCGTTCAGCGTGCCCGGCGACGCCGTTCTCGAACTCCTCGACCGCAACCTGGGCGCGCGTGCGCGTCCCGCGCCGCCGAGCGCCCCCGTGACCGGCGCCGACGCGCCCGCCGTCCCCCTGCCCGGTCGCCGTCCGCAACCGTTCGCCGGCGCCGAGGGGCCCGCCGCGATCCTCGCGCCGACGCCCGTCGCGCCCGAGACGACCGAACCCGCGCCCTCGACGTCGGTCGCGCGCCCCAAGCGATCGCCCATCGGGCTCATGCTGCGCAGTGCGGCCGACGGCGTCGTCGTGTCGTCGGTTACCTCGCAATCGAGCGCCGACATCGCGGGGGTCGTCGCGGGGGATCTGATTCTCGAAGTGGACGGCAGGCCGTTCACGTCTGCACCCGACCTGGCCGACCTGTTCCAGAAGGCCGCGCCCGGCCACACCTTCTTCGTGACCCTCCGGCGCGACACGCGCCAGGCGTCGGCGATCCTCGTCGTTCCGTACAAGTAGCGAGCCGTATTGGCGACCCCGGAGCGTCGCGGATAGCGTCGGCGGGTCCGATGCGAAACGCGACCGTCCTTCTCTTCGTCCTGGCGGCGATCGGGGCCTCGGCGTTCGGATTCTTCGATGTTCGCGAACGCGCCCGAACCGACCGGGGGGCGCGGGCGCATCGGACCGACTTCACCGTCTATACGGCGGCGGCTCACGCGCTCGCGGACGGGGGCGACCCGTACGACGCGAGGAGTCCGCGCGGTTGGCGGTACGTCTATCCGCCGCTGCTCGCCGTGACGTTCCAGCCGCTGGTTCACTGGGCGCCCGAGAACGCCGCGATGGTCTGGTACGCGATTTCGATCGCGGCGCTCGCGCTCGCGCTGGTGCTGACCGCGCGCGCGATCGGTCGGCCGGCGGGGCCCGCGTCGGTCGCCGTCGCGTTCGTCGTGTGCCTGCTCTTCGTGGGACAGACGCTTCAGCGCGGGCAGGTGACGACCGTGCTCCTCGCAATCCAGGTGGGGGCGCTGGCGCTTCTCGTCGCACGGCGCGAAGCGCTCGCGGGCGTGCTGTTGGCGCTCGGCGTCGCGCTGCGGCTGACCCCGCTCCTGCCGGCGGGCGTCGTCGGCATCGCGTGCCTCAGGCGGGCGCTCCGGGGCGAGCGGTGGCAGGCGCTGCGATTCCCCCTCGGATTCGTCGCCGGTCTCGTCATCTGGTTCGCCGCGGTGCCCGCGCTCGCGCTCGGACCCGCGCGGGCGCTCGACGTCACGAAACGTTGGATCGAGGTGGGCAACGAGGTTTATGCCGCGCAACCGGGCGCGCTCGCCGATCTCGCGGGAGAATACGGCATCGAGGAGCACATCTTCAAGAATCAGGGCGTACGACGGGTCGCCGGAACTCTCGTCGGATGGGGGACCCGCGCGCCGTTCGAGGCGGAACGGCCCCATCTCGGCCTTGGTTGGGCGACGGTCGATCAGGTCTCGCGCTGGACCGCGATCGCCGTCGGCGCGCTGGCGTTGATCGTCGGCTGGCGATCGTTCCATTCGCCGGGCGCACCCGTCTCGCGCCTCGTCTTCGGGGCGGCCTGTCTCGCGCCCGTGCTGGTGACCCGGTACGCCTGGCCCGTTCACTACGTGGTCGCGATCCCGTTCCTGGCCGAGGCGTACGGGCAGTCGGTCGGACGAGGGTCCCGTCGCGCGTTCTGGGTCTTCGCCGTCGGTGTCGTGCTCTTCGCGCTCGGCTACCTCGGCAAGACCGACGCGTTGCGGTTCCCCGCGCGCGCCGGCGCACTCGTGATCGCGACGGTGCTTTCGATCGCGTGGGCGCTCCGGGCCGCACGATCGGGCCCACTCCCGGTCGTGCCGGGTGCCTCGCCGTGAACGCTGCCGAGAAGAAGGCGATCCTCGGCGCGTATCCCGACCCGGCGCCGCTTCGTCGGCTGTACCGCCGCCTTCGTCTCTCGCGTGGTGGCTACGACGACATCGAGGCACTCGTGCCGCGCGACGGCCGGATCGTCGATCTGGGCTGCGGCGAGGGCTTGCTGGCTCACGTGCTGGCGCGTCGTTCACCGGGGCGGCGCATACTCGCGGTCGATCACGATGCGAGCCGGGTCGAGCGCGTCGCGCGCAGCGCCGGCGGACTCGCGATCGAGACCGTGTGCGCGTCGATGCTCGACGTCGCGCTCCCGCCCTGCGATGCCGTGTTGCTGATCGACGTGCTCCATTACTTCGATCGGGCCGCACAGGAGGCGTTGATCGGCCGTGCGGTGGCGGCGCTCAAGCCGGGCGGGCTCCTCCTGCTGCGCGAGCCCGATGCGGGGCTCACCGTGCGCATGCTCTGGAACCGGCTCCATGAGCGGCTGTTCACGCTGCTCCGGTTCACGCGCGCGCGCATCGGGGCGTATCGGACGTCGCGTGCGTGGGCGGGGCTGTTGACGCACGCCGAACTCGTGGGCGTAGAGGTCCGGCGTGGCCGAT
>JANNRO010000169.1:0-1657 GCA_031401505.1 Planctomycetia bacterium | reverse complement strand
GGGCCGACGACGATGGCGGCCGAGTCGAACGCAGTCCATCGCAGCGATCTCGTTGACAAAGCCAGTGAATTGGATCGCGGCGGGCGTTCAGGTGGCGCCGCGTTGGCGAAACTGATCGCGAGGGTGCGGGAACTTCCTGCGGAGTCTCCAGCCGTGGCTTCGCACCGGGTTCCTCTCGCCTCGGTGGCGGGCCGGTGACGGTTTGCCCTGCGGTGACGGCAAAGCGTCACAAGCCCCAGCTCTGGTCGCGCGCAACCACTTGTGGGCCAACGATGTAACGCTTCAGACGGAGGTGACGCTTCGCTCGAAGGCTGGCCTTCCGCGCACGCCCACGCTCGTCCGCCGGTGCGCTCTACGCGGCGAGACTCTACCCCGTCGAATCCTTCTCTCCCGCGCACGCGTCACGATCCCGTCGTTACTCCCGCAACTGCGTCGCGACGCGATTCTTGCCGTCCTGTGGCGGCAGATGCCCCACAGTCTGGTGCTTCGCGCGGCATCGATTCCCGTGTGGCAATCACGGAGTGGATCGGCGTCCCCTGCGTGCGATCGGTTTCAGGTTCGGGTTGCAACAGGTCGGAAGTCGTGGACCATGGCGAGCCATGAAGCCCTCCACCCTCGCCGACGACATCAATGACGCTCTCGACGGAGAGCTCGAGAAGTGCGACCTGAATCGCAAGGCGCTGCTCCAGCTGTACGCAACCTGGCAGGACGACGACCCTGAGGTCGTTAGACTCGATTCGAAGTCCAGTTCTTCGACGAAGCGGCGCGACCCGAAGCGGCTCGGATCGCCCGCCACGCTCGGCAGCATGCCGAGCGAAGATCCGCTCCCCGCCCTCGGCCAACGGCTCGTCAAGGCAGGTGGCAGCTCCGCTTCGCTGGCGCGCGTTTCGCGCGCGACATTTGCGTTCGGGCACCTACTCGTGTCGTACGAGCAGGGGATGTGCGCCGGGATGTCGATCCAGGACTGGCGCAAGATGGTCGAGGATCACTTCGCGAAGGCCGAGGCCTCGATTCTTGGGGCAAGGGCGCATCTGGCGCAGTGGGTGAAGGGCGCAGCGGCGAACCGACCCAACTCCGCTGTCTTGAAGGACCAGAACCTTATCTCGCCGGAGATGATCCAAGACCTGCTCTGCGTCGATATCGACGCCGCGCGCAAGATCATCTCGGACGGCAGATACGGCAAGTTCGTGAAAGTCGGTCGGCGCCAGTTCCTCTTGAGGGCCGACTTCGACGCGGCGCTCCTTGCGCAGCAAGCTGCCCGGTCCTCGAGTGCGGTGAAGCCCTCGACGGGCGTGCTGGCGAACCTCCCGCGCAAGCCTCGCGGGAAGGGACGTGGCCGTAGCGCCGGGCCAGAAACCGTGGCGGACAGCTCCAGCCCCCCGCCCCCGCCTCCGTCGTCCACGCCGCCGTCGGCATCTGGGCCGTCGTCGAAGCAGAAGAGGGTTCGCTGACGCCGGGCACGATCGTGCTGCGGCAGCGGGACTCGATTCCGTTCGCTGGCCGGCTCGGCGAGCCCGACGGCATCGCGATTCTGTGTGGACTGCACGAGCGCGGTGGGGGGGATGTCGGCATGTATCGACGTCGATGTTCAGAAACTGTCCGACCGATTCCGTGGGACGAAAGCCCCTGAAGATCGGGCGATCGAGACAGCTGAGGC
>JANNRO010000168.1:0-1823 GCA_031401505.1 Planctomycetia bacterium | reverse complement strand
GCTCATTCCCGCCTGCCGCAGCCCCGTCACGACCACGACCGGCTGGTCGTCCAGGGCTTCGTGGAGGCTCGCGGCGTGAATCCGCGGAAGATAGGCTGTCATAAATCACCACATGATAGCGTCTATTTGACAGCACCACGTGGTCAGATCCGACAGGACCCGGGAGTCACGGCCGCCTCGGGACCTCCACGATGAACGTCCCTCCCTCGGCGAGCAGGACCACCACACCTCTCATGAAGTCGAGGAGGTCGTCGATATGGTTGAACGTGTTGGTCGTGACGATGACAGATGCCGGACCGTGGTCGGCCCGCACCGAGGCGGCCAATGCTGGGCTGAAATATTCGTTGACGACATTGACCCCCCGTTTCCGGGCAATCTCCGTGAGGTTGCGCGCGGGTTCGATTCCCAACCCTTTTCCTCCGCGGCGAGCCCACTCGGTCAGGAAGAGTCCGTCGTTGCTGCCGATGTCGACGACGAGGTCGCGACTGGATAGACCGAGGCGCCCACCCAGCGATGCCGCCAGGGCGCCGAAATGCCCGTGCATCGTGTCCGAGGCGGACGGAACGTAAACGTAGTTCCGAAAGAAGTCCGGCGGGATGACATTCGCGACCTGGATGAGCCCGCATGCCAAGCAGACGTGTGTGTCGAGCGAAAATGAGGGCTCCGGATCGGACAACTGATCCGCGCGAAGAAAAGCATTGGCGGGTGGGTGTGCACCGAGCGGTAGAAACATCAGCATGCGCGTGCTCGTGCAGGCGCGGCAGGTGGTCATAGCGGACATACGCGTCAGAATCCTTTCAACAAGATGCCATGAGGAACACTGAGGACCGGCGGGCGCCGTCCGTGCATCGGGCCTTTGGCGTCTGATCAAGACTCGAGTACGGCCAGACAAGCAAGACGATGCCGTCGAATTCAGCGGCAAAGACCTGCCCAACGTCATTACGATCGCGGATCCCATAGCCGAAGAGCGCCCGTGCGCAATCCCTTCGAGTGCATCGTTGTAACTGAATGCTGGTGTGGATATCCACGTGCGCCCCGAGAGCGGCAGCCGGATCCTGACGAGACGGAAATTGTCCGAAGATGTTCATCTGCGCTTGAAGGGAATCTACCGCGCACCGGCGAAAAATTCGACCGCTGATGTCGAGGATCTGCCGTTTCGAGACGCCGACCACCGGTGGGTCGATTCACTCTTCCCGCGTCACCCGCTCGACACGGCAGGCACGGCGCCGCCGACCTCGCCCGTCCAGGCGAACTTGCGACTTTATCCCCGACGTCGACAAATCGTGGTCACCCGAGATGACCACCCCATTCGAGTCACGAGCCCCCGTCGATGCCAAATCCGGCTGATTCGGCCGCGATTGCGAAGCCCCGGGGCGCAGGGGACCGCGCCGAGGCCGTCAGCGGTTCACGCGCTCGCATCGCACGCGCAGGACGGGGGCAACGATCGGGAGCCCCGTACGCACTCCGGGCCAGTTACGCGCGCGATCGTACAGACGCCCGACGCGCGCCAATACGGGCGAAGCCGTCACTAGCGCGCCGGCCGGGAGGCCTGGCACGTCGATCCTCGCGCGTCGAAACGGCGATCGCTGGACCGCCCGCAGCATCTCGAACCACGAGTGCAGATAGACGTGATCGTAGTCCATGCCTCGGAGCCGTGGCACGACGGCGCGCGAAACGCGTCGAGGCAAGTACCCCACGCCGAACAGTCGGACATGTGGTTCGGGCGCGGGGCTGTAGCGGTTCCAGGTCGTCGCGAGCAACTGTCCGCCCGGTGCCAGGGCCCGATGGGCCTCCCCGAGCACGCGTCTCGGATCGGGTACGTG
>JANNRO010000167.1:0-4180 GCA_031401505.1 Planctomycetia bacterium | reverse complement strand
GGACGAGCGAGCGCGCCGGTTCGACCAGATCCCGTTCGGAGCGCGCTTTGTTCGCCGCGAACCAGGACTTGTCGTTGTGCGCGGCGAGGTCGCGGAGGAATTCGATCGACGCCTTCGGCAGGGAGGTGGGCGGGCTCATCGGACGTTCCTTTTCGGGTTCGAGATCAGCGCAAAGCCGCGCGGCGGCGTTCGAGGAACCGGCGCTCGCCCGCGTTGCGTGTCAGTTGAAGCGCGCGGTCGTAAGCCCCGACGGCGTCGGCGTGGCGCCCGGCCCGGCGCAGCAGGTCGGCGGTGGCCGCGTGGAACGGCTGGTACCCGTCGAGCGATGCGCGACGGGCGAAGTCGGCGAGACGAGCGAGGCCCTCCTCCGGTCCGACATGCATCGCGACGGCGACGATCTCGTTCAACTCGACGACGGGCGACGGATCGAAGCGCCGGAGCGCCGCATAGAGCGACGCGATCTGCCGCCAGTCGGTCGCGCCGGCCGTCGGCGCCGCGCAGTGGAGCGCACTGATCGCCGCCTGCACCTGGTACGGGCCCGGTCGAGCACGGGAGAGGGCTACATCGAGGATCGCCGTGCCTTCGACGACGAGCGGCCGGTCCCAACGAGAGCGATCCTGTTCATCGAGCGGGACCAGCGTGCCGTCGGCGTCCACACGCGCCGCACGGCGCGCGTGGTGGAACAGCATCAGCGCGCAGAGGCCGGCCGTCTCGGCATCGTCGGACATGAGCGTGTGCAGGAGACGAGCGAGCCGAATCGCCTCGTCGCAGAGATCCGTCCGGACGAGCGCGTCGCCCTGCGCCGCCAGATAGCCCTCGTTGAACAGCAGGTAGACGACTCGGAGGACGTCGTCGATCCGCTCGGGCAGCACCTCGGGTGGCGGCACCCGGTACGGGATGCCGGCATCGCGAATCTTGCGCTTCACGCGGACCAACCGCTGCGACATGACCGCCTCGGAGACGAGGAACGCCCGGCCGACCTCGAGCGCGGTCAGCCCACCGACGGCCTGGAGGGTCAACGCGACGCGCGACTCGGGGTCGAGTGCCGGATGGCAGCAGGTAAAGACGAGCCGGAGACGGTCGTCGGCGAGCATCGCGTCTCCCGGGTCGTCCTCGGTACATCCGGCCTCTTCGCGCCGCGCCGCTTCGGCGCGCGCCCGCGACTCGGCGACCCGCACGAACGCGCTCTCGCGGCGGACCCGATCGATCAGGCGGCTCCGTGCCGTCGTCAGCAGCCACGCGGCCGGATTACGCGGAATGCCCGATTGCGGCCACGCGACGAGCGCCGCCGCAAACGCGTCTTGAAGAGCGTCCTCGGCGAGTTCGAAGTCGCCGGCGCGTCGGATGAGCGAGGCGAGAAGGCGCGTGCGCTCCTCGCGAAATACGGCGGTCACGGCGTCGCGAGGATCGTCCACCCAATGGAGGATACCGCCGCGCATGGCATCCCCCGTCGCGAGGCCCCGATCGTCCGTGACTATCGGGCGCCCGCGCGGTAGTCCCAAACGGGACGAATTTCGATCGTGCCATCGAGAGCACTGGGGATTTTCGCCGCCCACGCAATCGCCTCGTCGAGATCGGCGCAATCGAGCAGGTAGATGCCGCCGAGTTGCTCCTTCGTCTCGGCGAACGGGCCGTCGGTGATGAGCCGCTTCCCGCCGCGGATGCGAACGCACGTCGCCTTCGACGTCGCGTCGAGCGCCTCGCCACCGGCCTTGACCTTCGTGCCGGCGAGTTCCTGCTCGAGCGCACCGTACCCGGCCATCATCGCGCCGAAGTCCGCCTCGGACATCGATGCAAAACGAGCCTCCACGGAATAGATGAGCAATGCGTAGCGCATGGGAGCCCTCCGGGCGCCGGGCGCGATCGCGCGGCGGGTGTCGACCATACGACGAACGCGGGCGGCGCGAACAGACAGGATTCCGGTGGAACGCGAACGACGGCCGGACGCGTTCGAGGCGTTGCAGCATCCGCGCGACGAACTCCGTCAGCGCCCGGCGCCGGCGCGCGGCTCGACGACGAGATCACGGAAGGGGTGCAGGTCTTCGAGATTGTCGACGGACGTCCCGTCAGGGCGCAACAGCCGGGTGCGGAAGTTCCGGAGTCGCGGGCTCACGAGATTCGAGTTGACGTAGGAGAAGAGCGGGATGATCGGGAATGCGTCCTGGATCAACACCGCCTCGGCCTCGCGAAAGAGTTGGAACCGGAGCGCCTTCGCCGCGGCGAGGCGTTCGCCTCCGGCCGGGGCCGCCCTCAACCGCTGGAGCCGCTCGTCCATGCGGCTGCGCTCCTTGCACCGCGACAAGACGGCGTCGGGGTCTTCGAGCACGCGAAAGGGGTCGGCTGCGAGGTGAACCAGGCGGTCGTAGAACGGGTCGCCCCACCCCGTGTTGTTGTTTCCGCCCTTCGTCACCCACATGTCGAGAAACGTGCCGGGGTCGTTGTAGTCGGCGACCCACCCCGCGCGGCACACGACGAAATCCAGCGCCGTCTGCTTCTCGAGGTACCTCTTCCACTCGAGGTTCATGGCCGCCGCGTGGATGTTCAAGTGTGCCCGCCACTGGCTGGTGACGAACTCGGCGTACTTCCTGTGCCCCTCGCTCGTGTTGTAGAGGAGGGTGAACTCCGGAAAGCCCTTCCCTTCGGGGTAGCCCGCCTTCGACAGTTCGAGGCGTGCGGCTTCGGGGTCGAAGTCCATCCGGCTCTCGGGAGGCTCGTAGCCGCCTCCGATACCGGCCGGCACGACCGTCCGTCCGATCGGCTCGCCCTTCCGCGTGATCGTCTTGACCAGCAGGGCCCGATCGATCGACTTCGAAAGCGCCAAACGAACCCGAGCGTCGTCGAAGGGCTTGCGGGTCGTGTTGATGCGATAGAAGTACGTGCTGATCGACGGCGTTTGGTGGAAGTCGGTTCGACGCCGGAGCACGTCGATCAGGTCGGGGGGGTGATTCCCCGGCAGCCAATCGACGTCGCCAGCCTGGTAGAGGGTCCACGCCGTTTCCGTGTTCGCCGTCGAGAGAATGTCGACCGTGCGCAACTGGACGGCTTCGCGTCCCCAGTACGTCTCGCTCTTGCGAAGACGGATCACCCGGTCCTTCTCCCAGGCGTCGAGCTGGAACGGTCCGTTCCCGACCAGCGTCTCGGGTGTTCGAAACCAGTCAAGCGGTCGAGCATCGACGGCGGATCGAGCCACGGGGAGCGCGGCGAACGACGACGTCAATTCGAGGAAGTACGGAACGAACGAAACGAGTTCGACGACGAATGTCGTTGGATCGGGCGCGTAGATGCCCTCGTCCACTCCGAAGCGCGCCTTCGCGGCCGTCAACGCCACCTCTCGCCGGGTCGCCTCGGCCTCGAAGCCCGCCACGAGGGCGAGGCCCTCCTCGGGCGTGAACCGGCCCTCGCGTCGATCGAAACTCTCGACGATCACCCGCTCGGACGTGCGAACGACCGCATCGCGAATCGCGCGCCTCGCGGCGAACTCCTGCCACGTCGCGGCGGGGATGCCTTGCGGTTCGACCCGCAGCAGCGTGCGAAGTCCGTCGATGATTCCCTGCCGCGAGACCAACGATTCCGAGGTGGGATCCCCGCGGAGTGCCGTCACGTTCGCGGCGTAGGTGTTGAACGCCTCCGCATGACGGATCGCGTGGAACAGATAGGCGAACTCCGCGCCGGTCTCCGGCGCCTGTAAACGCTTCCACGCGTACACGAAGTCGTTTGCCGTCACCGGGCTGCCGTGGCTCCAGCGGGCGTCCTTGCGCATGTGGAAGACGTACCGGCGACCGTCCGGGCTCACGTCCCACGACGACGCGGAACCCGGCACCGGGAGCAGCGTGTCGTGGTCGCGATACGTCAGCCCCTCGAAGAGCGCCGCGCCGATTCGTCCCTCGAGCACCCCCGTCATCGTCTGGGGATCGAGCGTGCGTGGCTCCGTCCCGTTGCAGAACGCGAAGTCGGCCCTCGGATCCGCCGCGTGCAACGGAACCGTCACCCCGACGGGAAGGATCACGAGGAGGATCGCGGCGGGGAGTCGAAGACGGATGCGCTGCATGGATGTTGCGACGACAGTTCGCGCCGGGCGCGTGGCCGAAATCGTACCCGTCGGCCCCCCCCCCCCCCCCCCCCCCCCCAACCGCCCCCCGGTACCCGTCCCCCCGCCCCCCGACCGGACCCGCAAAAAAAC
>JANNRO010000166.1:0-1855 GCA_031401505.1 Planctomycetia bacterium | reverse complement strand
GACTCGACCGGGATCGCTTCGATCGGGATCGCGCCGTCGCCCTCCGGGACGATCGGCGACTTCGAGAGGATGAGATCGACGTAGAGCGGGTCGAAGCCCGTCGTCTCCATCGAGGTTCCGTCGACGTCGACCCGCACGCGCCAATCGGGGCTCGTCTTGATCGCATCGCTGCGGACGATCCAGCCGCCCAACGCGTCAACGGCGCTCTGGAACGGCACTTCGTCGAACGAGCCGCTCTCCCGCTTGATCAGGAGCAACGGCGCCTTCGAGAGCGGCGCCGACGTCCCCTTGCGCTCGATGGCAAGCACGCGGAGCGTGCCGTCGCCGCGGTCGCGGACCATGTCGAGGTGCGCCTCGTGCTTGCCGAGCACGGCGATCAGCGGCTTCGGGATGCGGGTGTTGTTGTAGCGGTAGTTGTCGTTCAGATTGTTCGGATCGGCGATCTCGATCATCGTGGTCGGACTGCGATAGACCGACACGAGCATCCCCCCGGCCTCGGCCGTCAACTGCTCGTCGCCCGTCTCGTAGTCTTCCTGACGACGCGACCCGGCAAAGCGGAAGCAATCGACCGGGAGGACCGATCCGGCCACGGGATCGATCACCCAGTCGCTCGCGCGCGCGACGTGGACCTTTCCGTGAAGTGAGTAGCGCACGCCGACGTAGACGGTGTCGCCCGTCGGGGGGACCCAGGCGGCCTTGTCGACGCCCTTCGACGTGTCGTAGCCGCTGTTTTCGCCCTCGGCGAAGCCCGCGACGACGAGTCCCTTGTAGACGGCGGTCATCAGGCCCTTCAGCCGATCGGGCGTCAGGTCGTCGTCCATCGGGAGCTTGCCGAGCACGTGGACGAGCGTCTCGTGGCCCGACTCGGGCCAGCGCGTCACGAAGTACTCGATGGGCATCGCCGTATTGGGCGACATGTTGAGGAACCCGCGGACCTCGACGCGGCCCGCCTCGATCTTGACGCCGTACGACTCGGATTCGGCGCGATAGCCGGCCAGCAACTCGGGCGTCAGCGGCGCCTTCGCGGGCGCCAGGCCCCACGCGCCCGCGGCCGAGCCCGGCTTCGCGATCTGCTGGGCGAGGTTGCGAACCGCCGACTGGGTCTGCTTGGTCGTCTGCTTGATCTGATGGATGTCGCCCATCAACTCCGAATACTGGTCGTAGGCGTCCTCCGAGAGCTTTTGGACCTTCTTCTCGAGCGAGGCGACCGTGCCCGCCGCGGGTTCGGCCTTGTCGGAGTCGGCCCCCCGGGGATCCCGGCGCTTGGACGATGCGTCGGCGTTCGGCTTTTCGCCGCCCGCGAGCCGACGCTCGGCCAGGTGTTCGATTCGATCGAGGCGGTTGCCGACGAGCCAGGCGCCTGCAACGACGACGGTCAGCGTGGCGCTCGAAAGCGCGATGGTCCAAGGCGAACGATCACTCATGAGGTCATCCTACCGGGTTGATCGTCCCCCCCGCCCGTCGGGTTCACCCAAAGTGCGGGGTCGTGCCCCGATCCTTGGGTCACGGCCGCTAGTTCGTCGCGGCCGCGGGAGTGGGAGGCTTATCCGGCCCGAGTAGGGCCGGGGGGACCGGTGCCGGAGGCGGCGTCGGGGCGGCCGTCTCGACGTGGACGAACCGCAGGTGGCCGTCGCCGAGGATGACGTTGACGACCGCGCCCTCGGGGTAGGCCCCTCGGAGCACCTCCTCCGAGAGCGGATCCTCGACGAGACGCTGGATGGCGCGACGCAGCGGACGAGCCCCGAACTCGGGGTTGTAGCCCTGATCGATGAGGAACTCCTTCGCCTCCTCCGTCAGGTTGAGCGTGATCTTGCGCTGGAGCAGTCGCTCGGTCACGCCGCGCACCTCGATGTCG
>JANNRO010000165.1:0-2621 GCA_031401505.1 Planctomycetia bacterium | reverse complement strand
GAAATCAGCAGAATGTCCCCGTTGGCAGCAGGGCTGGTCCGCCGGTCGGACTCGTGGGTGGCCGATCGACCGAAGCCCGCACGGTCACTTCGCGGCGGCGACTTGCTGCTCGCGGCACCAGTCCCGGACGTTCCCGCCGAGAGCTTCGTAGCGGATGTTCAAGAGCTTCGCCAGCGTGTCGGGCTCCGCGCGGCCCGCGTGGAATTCGACCACGAAGTCGAGGAACACCTTCCGGTACTTGCCCTGGTGCGCGAAGTAGAGATGGCGTGAGGCGGCGGCCGCCTGTGCGAAATAGACCTCATATCCGGCGACCACGCGCGGCGCCCCGCCTCTCCAGCGCACCGGGACCTCGGTCCGGGGCTTTTCGGTGCTCAGTCGGTAGAGCGGCCCGTGTTCCATCGCGAAGAAATCCCGCCAGGGGATCAGTTCGCCCGACTCGACGTTCGCGACGACGTCGATCGAAGCGGCCGTGGGCGTCTCGACGACGTACCGGTCGGCGACAGGGTCGAAGCGGCCCTCCTCCATCAGATTCGCAAAGCCCTCCACGATCCAGTACGCCGGGACGGTGCGGCGCCCGACGGTCGGGGCCGCGTCGGAGAACGCGGAGCAGCACAACTGCATCCATTGGTGCGTCAGCTCGTGGGCGAACGTCGACGAGACCGGCGTGAATTCGGCTTCGTCCTCGGGCATGTAGAGACGCAACACCCGGTCCCCGGGCGCGTAGTGCCAGAGGGGAAACTCGATTCCCGCCAGCCCGGCCGAGTGCTCGACGTACTCCTTCTTCGACTCGTACAGGTAGATCACAAGCGGATCGGTCTCGACTCGCTTCTTCCGGCGCGTCTCGAAGATCGATGCGAGCGTCCGGCACACGCGCTCCGCGGCGACGAGCGTGCGTGCGATGCGAGCCGGTCGCACGGCCGGCGTGATGACGACCACGTGGGCCGATTCGAACGCCTCGACGTCCTTCCGCCACCCGGCCCTCGCCGAAGCCAGCTGCCGTTGCGAGTTTGTCGGGGCCGTACCTTCGGGGGAATCGGCGACG
Organism: Planctomycetia bacterium; assembly: GCA_031401505.1. GTDB lineage: Bacteria > Planctomycetota > PLA2 > PLA2 > JAEUHO01 > JANNRO01. Next base: position 1,579 of record JANNRO010000165.1, on the reverse strand, counting down.
AGGCGCACCGGATGCGCTCGCATCGTCGTCAGGAAGTCGAGCCACTCGGATTCGGCGAACGAGGGCTCCGTGTCGATTCCCGCCGGCACGTGCGCCCGCACCCACGCCTTCGGATCGTCGGCGAACGAGTCTGCATCGAGCGCCAGCCTGGCGAGTCGCGCCACGAGCGACGGCGCCGCGCCTTCGGGGATGCCCTTTGACCAACTCCAGATCGTGCCCGCCGACTTCGTTTGGAGCGCACTGACTTTGGCAATGAGCTTCGGCCAGTCCGACGCCGCCACGGCGCGGGCTCGCTTTTCCACCCCATCGATCTCGGCGAGCAGGCGTAAGATGTCACCGTCCCTCGCGCCGTACGCCTCCGCGAGTTTCACCGCCGCCCGTGCCTCCGTCGCCGCGCCCTTGCTACACGCATCCGCCGCGAGTGTGAGCCAGTCCTTCGCGATCGCCGGGCCGTCGATCCGCCGCATCGCGGCGACCGCTTCGTCGACGTCGCCCGCGTGGAGCACGTGACGGCCGCTGTCCGCAATCAATGCCACGTCGGCCAGTAGCCAGCGCTCCGCCGGGGGTGCGGTCGATGCGACCGCGGCCGGCGACGCTGCGCCGGGCCGCGGGAACGAGATCGAGTCGGCGCCGGGCGCGAAGGCGACGACGCCGGACTTGACGACGCCATCCCGGCGCACGACCGTCAGGCCGGACGTCAGGATCGAGTCGCCGGTCGTGGTGCCCGCCGCTGTCGGGGGCTTCCAGGCGATCGTGGCGACGGCAGATCCCCCCCGGATTGGTCGGAATGCGACGAGTCGCGCGCCATGGCCGAGTTGTTCTCCCTCGACGAGGAGAATCGTGTCTCGCACCGGGATCGTGCGAAACACGGCCTTGGCGGGCAGCGAATGCAACACCTCGCGGGTTCGTGCGTCGAACACCGTCGAACCGACGAGGATCGCGTCCCCCGCCGCCGTGGCGGGCACGCCCGAGTTGACCACATCGGGAAGGCGGGATGCGTCCGAGAGGACGTCGTACTTCACCGAAGCGCCCGATCCGTCGGCGCCAACCCGGGCCGCGCGGGAGGCCGGGTCGATCGTGAGCCCCATCGTTTGGGTTCGATCGTCGGCCCGTTCGACGAGGACCCAACGATCCTTCCATCGCACCGGCGCGCGTGTCATCGGGTTCACGGTTCTTGGCGGACTGCTTGTTGCCGCATCTTTCTTGTATCAGCACAACAAAAACTCAGTGAAAACCTTCTTTGTTTCTTCCGATCAATCCAAATGAGACATCTCCCCTTTTCCCTCGCCGCACTTCTCATTCCTTCTGCAGTATTTGCAGCCGCCCTCTTCGAAAGGCCGATTGTAACAAGTGATATTGATGCAGCAACGAACGTACTGATCGCCATACCGGATTCAGTATTGCTCTATCACACGCTCGATTCTCTTCGTATTACGGAGAACGGCTCAATCATTGCGACAACGGCGGGGAAACAGGAACATGGAGAACTTCCCAGTATCATCAGAATGGCAAAGTTCTGTTCGTTGGAAGGTGCCAATAAAAGTTCCGCCGCTCATGACGGAGACAGCGCGACCACTAC
>JANNRO010000164.1:0-3495 GCA_031401505.1 Planctomycetia bacterium | reverse complement strand
AATACGGCGTCGGGGCGCGCCTTCGCCATCGAGTGGAGGATGCCCATCTCGGTCGCGACGATGAACGCCTTCTTCGGGCTGTTCCTCACATGTTCGAGCAGCGCCGTCGTCGAGCCGATGAATTCGGCGATCTGGAGCACGCTCTCCTCGCACTCGGGATGCGCGATCAGTTCGGCGTCGGGGTGCTTCGCCTTCTCGGCGAGCAATCTTCGCGCGGTAAACTGCTCATGGACGATGCAGAAGCCCGGCCAGAGGACCATCTTCCGCCCCGTCTGCTTCTCGACCCAGGCGCCGAGGTGCCGGTCGGGTGCGAAGACGATCGGCTTGTCCTTCGGCAGCGATTGGACGACGCGCACCGCGTTGCTCGACGTGCAGATGATCGTCGAGAGCGCCTTGACCGCTGCCGAGCAGTTGATGTAGGAAACGACCTCGTGGCCGGGGTACTTCGAAAGCCACGATTCGAATGCGTCGGCCGGGCAGCGGTCGGCCAGCGAGCAACCGGCGTCGAGGTCGGGAATCACGACCGTCTTCTTCGGATTGAGGATCTTCGCCGTCTCGGCCATGAAGTGGACGCCGCAGAACGCGATGACGTCGGCCTTCGTCTTGGCTGCCTGCTGCGACAGTCCGAGGCTGTCGCCCACGAAGTCGGCGAGATCCTGGATCTCCGAGTCCTGGTAGTAGTGCGCGAGAATCACCGCGTTGCGCTCGCGCTTGAGCGTCCGGATCTCGCTCTCGAGGTCGAGACGAGGGTCGACGGTCTTTCGGACGGGGAGGGCAGCGGGAGGGGCGGACGGGACCATCATCCGACGCTATCACCTCGCGCCGCAACCGCTTCCCGCCCGTAACGGTGTTTCCAACGCGGACGATCGGCGCGCCGTCCTTCGTCGTGGGTGTCCCACGCGACGGGTGTAAGCCATGAAGTGACAATCGGTTGTGGGCGCCGCACGCCGTTTCTTCGTTTCGGACCGCGGCTTGCGATCTCGGTGTGACATCGGCCCGCGCACCGGCGGGCTCGTTGCGGAGGTCATCCGATGAGTGGTCACTCGCTTCGTGTGGTCGCGTGCGCCGTTGGTGTCGTCGGATTGGGGGCCATTGTGACCGTGACGATGGCGCCGCCGGTCGCGACGGCCGGGAAGCCGATGGACACGGCACCTGCGCGTCCCGGATCGCGCGAAGAGGCGCGACTCGAACTCGGCCGGCGGCTCTTCTTCGACCCCGTCGCGAGTCGCGTCGGCATGCGCGCGTGCGCTGATTGCCACGACCCAGAGCACGGGTACTCCGATCGCGAAAGGGTCTCGATCGACGATCGTCTGCCGACGCGACGCCACTCGCAGACGATCATCGACGGCGCCGACAATCCGTCGTCGCACTGGGACGGCGCGTTCCGCCGCGTCGAGGATCTCGTGACCGCGCGCGTGACGATGGCCGCTCGCGGTCGATACAGCAATGGGCACGAGTTGCCCGGCGCTGGCGGCCGAGGCAACGACGGGAGCGTCGAGTCCAACGCGGGGGGTGGTTCGATCGGGATGAGCGGGGCGCCTCCGGCGACGACGTCCGGAATGGACGACACGGGCATGTATGACGGTGGGATGGATGACGCCGGCATGTACGACGGTGGGATGGACGACGCCGGGATGGATGGCGCTGGCGATGACAGCGGCATGGAGGACGGCGGCCCGAGAGGCGATGACTGCCCGATGCCGCCGAGCGGAGGCTCGAGCCCCGGCACGCAGTTCCGCGGTCCGACCGGCTCGGGAGAGCGTGAACCGGAGCCGGATGCACCCGCCGCGCCCACGACCCCGAGCGATCCGGCGCCCTCGACGGCGCCGCCGCCCGGCGGTGCCGTTTCCAGCGCGGCGGGTACTCCCCCCGCGGGAGCGTCCGCTGGTGCCAATGGTCGCGGCGCTGATTCGTCGCCCGGCTCGACACCGAAGCCGGCCGCGGGTCAGGTGCCGGCACCCGATCCGTACGATCCGTCCACGCTCACCAGAGACGACGAGTTGAAGCCCGAGTTCATCGCCGAGAGCGTCGTGGTCGACAAACTCCCGACTGCGGATCGCGTCATCGAAGACGGCGGCCGGTACCGCGAGGCCTTCGAGGCGGCGTATGGTTCTCCGTCGGTCACGATCGCGAAGATCGCCGAGGCGATCGGCGCCTATTGCCACTCGATCCGCACGGGGACCGCTGCCTACGATCGCTTCATCGCGGGCAATGACGATGCGCTCTCGCTCAACGCGAAGCGAGGGCTCGAGTTGTTCCGCGGGCGTGCCAAGTGCGCGACCTGCCACACGATGACCGGCGATCGACCGGCGTTCACCGACTACGGCATGCACGTCACGGGCATCTCGTGGAGGGGGATCGACGCGACGGACGACGCCGAGCGGGCGAAACTCGCGCCGGACTCGGCGGACGAAGGGTCGGGTGGCGTCACCGGAAAGCCCAGGGACAAGCGCGCCTTCAAGACTCCGACGCTGCGCGACGTGGCGAGCCGCGGCCCGTACATGCACGACGGATCGCTATCGAGCCTGGAAGCGGTCGTGCGCTACTACGCAAAGCCCCCCAAGGACGCGAATCTCGATGCCCGTCTCGAGGGCTTCGACGCGTCGGCCCGTGACGTGTCCGACCTCGTCGCGTTCCTGCAATCGCTGTCGAGCGACGTGCGACCGGGACTCGCCTCGATCGCGTGGAGCAAGCGGGCGAAGACCACGCGTCTCGAATTCGTCGATGCAAAGGGACATCCGCTCGCGAAGCAGCCGTTGCTCGTGGTCCCCGCGGGCGACGTGCTTCCGGGCGGGACGCGCAAGGACGCGCCGATTCCGCTGATCACCGACGAGAAGGGATTCGTGGAATTCATGCCGCCGGACTGGACGCACGTTCGGATCGCGCTGCCCGACGGACTCCGGTCCCGTCGCGGAACCCTCGTCCCCGACACCTGCCGCGAGGCACGCATCGAGGTGCCCGTGCTCGGCAAGACGCACTTGCTGATCACCTTTCCGAGCAAGGTGGACGCTCCGTCGGCGTTGGCGAGCGACCACGAGGCCGCCACGCTCTTCTACGACCGTCGCCTGCCCCGGACCGTGTTCCGGCGCGAAGCGGTCATGGACACCGGGGCAGGCAAGCAGGTCGCGGTCTACTCCGCGGCGTTCCGCACGGACGCGCCGCCGTCCGTCGTGCTCCGCCTCCCGATGAAGGTGTGGGGGCTCGATCGCCTGCGCATGACGCTCGTGACCGAAACGACGAAGACGATCGACCTGTCGAAGTAGCGGTCGAACGCCGACGGCTCTCGGTCACTTGGGCGCGCCGGCCGACAGCAGTACGCGCTTCAACGTGACCGAGAAGTCGATGCCCGTGACCGGAATGCCCGCGATCAGTTCGACCACTTGAGATTGCGCCTCGACCGGGAACGCCCCGACGTAGTCGCCGTCCTCGTGGAAGACGCCATCGAGGTCGAAGTCGCTGCTGGCCTCGAAGTAGTAGCTGCCGGTCGGCAGCGTG
>JANNRO010000163.1:0-1970 GCA_031401505.1 Planctomycetia bacterium | reverse complement strand
CCCGAGGAATTGGCCGCCGCGAAGGCCGACATGCCCGAGGTCGCGCCCGCGGGCAGCCGGGGCGCCGCCATGGCGGCGATCGATCACACGTGGGACAACCTGAAGGTCGTCCGGACCGCCAAGTGGAGCGTTCCCCCGGGCCACGTCGACATCGATCCCCCGCACGAGGCCGCGATCCTGGCCGAAGGCCTGCGTGAGTTCGGCCGACGTCCCGAGATCGCGGCCGAAACCGAGGCGTTCCGCAAGATGCTCGCAGACTCCGAGGCGGCAGCGTGGGACCTGTCGAAAGCACTTGCGAAGGGCGCGGTCGACGCCGTGAAGGCGGAGGCGGCCTTTACCGCCACGAACAAGTTGTGCACGGCCTGCCACGCGCAGTTTCGGGACAACACGCACCGGTAGTCGGGGAGCGGCCCGAACGCGGGCCCGTTTGAGCGGCGGGTGGGGTGGGGGACCCCTTGATCCGAGATTCCGGGACTTTCGACTAACGGAATTCCGCCCGAAATCTGCGCGTTTTCGGCGGCGATTCTTACTAGGTCTATGTGAAGGCGATCGCTTTCCTCGACCGGTTCCCCCGGTGCGCGTCGGTTCGACGCGAGCGACTTCGTTTTCCGAGCGGTCGGGCGGCCGATCGAGGGGGCGTCCGGTCCGTTCGCCGCGACGACGAAGGCATCGAGCCGGGGTTCGCGGAGCGCGCCCCGATGACGGACCGAGCCGTCGGGCGGTAGTCCGCCTCCCAAATTGCCCATCGAGAGTTCAATTCCCCTCGGTCGTTCGCGATGTTGAAGAGAACGTGCCTGCCTCCGTATTTCCGCCAAATTGCCGGCCGAGAGTTCAATTCCGCTCGGTCGTTCGCGATGTTGAAGAGAACGTGCCTGCCTCCGTATTTCCTGGTGTCGATCGCGATCACCGTGGCGGCTGGGCTATACGCGCACTATCTCGGCAGGCCCGCGTGGGCGTTCATGGTGGCGTCTGCGAGCGTTGCCGCCGTCGTCGGGCGAGGCATCGATCGCGGTGACTTGATGAGCATCCCCGCGGCCGCAGGGACGATCGCCGGCGTCGTCAGCGGGGCGATGGTGTGAAATACGGAGGCAGGCACATTTTCTTCAACGGCGCCCGCTCGGCGGGCGCGCCAGGGCAGCTGAATCGGTACCGGTTCGCGCACGCGGATAGGGTCCTGCGGACCGATACGGCCAGGGGACGAGCGATCCGCACCGATCGGGGAGCACGCGCATGACGGGGTCCGTCGCTACTGCGAGCCCGTCGACGCGACCATGCGGACCCGGTTCCACCGGCGACATCGGTTGACTTCAAGCGGGCCGATCTCCTCCAGATAGAGCGTCGGCTCGGTCACGCCCGCCGGGACGTCGCTGACGACGCCGCGCGACGTCGGCGCGGAGATGGGGAACCGGACGGAGATTTGGACTCGTGTCCCGGGCGCTCGCGGGATGAACATCGAGTACACGCCATCGTCATTGGTGAGCACGGAGGCGAGGCGGTCGCTCCCGGAGAAGGCGGCGCAATGTGCGGCGGTGGCCGGACAGCCGAAGGCATCGAAGACGCGCCCTCGGATTTCAGCGCATTCAGGGGGAGGGAGTGGCGGCGCAAACGCCGACGCTTCGATGATCACGATGTCGCACGGCCGTGTCACCACGACGCGAGCCTCCGCTGCGTCGCCGTCAAGGGAGTGCGTGTGGAGTAGCAGGAAGTTCCTCGTCTCGCTCGTCGGCACGCCGACGACCTCGAGCGAGCGGACGCCACGCGGGACCGACATCGTCACGTGGCCCTCGGCGTCGGTCGTGTAGGTCTTCGTCCGCCACTCGCCCCAGACCGCCTCCACGCCGGCCCGAGGAATCGAAACGTCGTCCGAATCGACGAGTGTCACCACGAGGTTCACGCGCTCCTTCGGAAGGGCCGGGTCGTCGATGTCCGAACTGCCGAGGAAGAAGAGGGGCGGTGGTTCGGTTGTGGAC
>JANNRO010000162.1:0-6002 GCA_031401505.1 Planctomycetia bacterium | reverse complement strand
GCGAACGGGGCCCGCGTCCGACGCCGGGGTCCCGCTCCCCGCGCGATCAGAACGCGTTCGGATCGGGGTCGTTGAGATCGATCGCGTCCGTCGTGAAGCCGAAGTCGGCGGCCGACATGGGCGGCCCGGTGTCGCCCTCGGCGCGCGGCGCCCTGTCGGCGGCGGCGTCCTTCGCCGTGAACCACTCGTGGACGCGGAGCATCTTGGCGCCCAACTGACCGGCTCGCCCGCGCAGTTCGCGGTCGTCGGTCACGACGGCGATCGTTCGACCGCCATCCTTGCCTCCCCCGTCCTGGACGAGTCGGAGGATCTCCTCGTCCGCCGACCCGTCGGCGTAGGACCACGTGACGGCCCCGTCTCGACCGTGCGTGCCCGCGCGCATGCGACCGGCGGCACTCGAGGTGTCGAACACCACATGAGCCCGCTCCGACGGCGGTCGCGTCGAGAGCGCCGCTTTTGCGCGTTCGATCACGAGGCGTCTCGCCGTATCCGCGTTCTCAGGCGCCGGATCGAAGAGTTTGAACAGCGCGTTGTGCCCGTCGACGAGGAAGGTGTGGGGCACAGCCGTACGGTAACGCAGCCGACGGCTCCGGCCCCCCTATCGGGTTCGGGCAAAAACGGGCGGCGCCGGGACCTCGACGGATTTCTCGCCCGTCATCAGGATCGCCATTCCAGCGGTCGACGGCTTCCCGGACTCGACCGGGGTCGGCATCGGTTCGGCTCCCACCGGCACGTAGATCAGGGTCCCCGGCTGGAGCCGCTTGGGATCGAGCGTCGGATTCGCCGCCACGAGGTCGGCGGTGCGTTTGGTACTCCCGTAGGCGCGCTTGGCGACCTCGGAGAGCGTCTCCCGGTCGGCGAGGCGATAGAAACTGCCCGGCATCGGGGCGACCTTGACGGGGGCGGTCGTTCGGGGCGTAGCCTTCGTCGGACGGGAGGGGGTCTGGGGGAGGGGCGGCGCGTTGAGCAGGTCTTCGATCGACGCGAGGGGGGGCGTATCCCCGGACTTCGCCGACGCGCGGACGAGATACCCCGTCAGTCCTCCGACGACGAACACGGTGGACAGCACGCCAAGGACGAAGCCGCGGCTCATGTGAAGAATCATCAAAGACCTCTCGGGTGCGATCGCGCGACCCGTCGCGCGACACCGCCCCCTACCCCGGAAGAATTCGGTCCGGTCGCGGCACGAGTTGAGAACCCGATGCGAGAAACCGGGCCGATTCGACGCCCGAACTCGCCCGGCGCGTAGCGGCAGGTGCTGCCGAGCGCACCCCCCGCCCCCGTAGACTGAGGCCCATGCACTTGTCCGTCGACTCGACGCGGTCCCTCGCCGAGGTGCGAGACGCGTTGCCCCTGGCGCTCGCCGCGCAGGGTCTCGCCGTAGCCTCGACGCACGAGATTCCGGCGGGCGGCTTCGTGACCGAGTTGCGCGACCCGCTCCCGGACATCGTTCTAAGCCCGGAGGGCGGCACGCGCGATCGATCGACGTACAAGATCGCGACCTACGCACGGTCGGGCGGCGGCGCCCGCCTCTCGACGATCCGGCCGACGCACCTCGTGGAACTGCTCGATCGCCCGGAACTGGCCGGTCCGGCTCTCATCCTCGAGAAGAAACTCGAATCGGCCCTCCTCGCGGCCGCCGGGCGCGAGAACAAGGCACCCGCCCTGTAGCGGCGATGCGTCGGCGCTACTTCGGCTTTTCGATGACGCCGATGAGCACCATCTCGACGTCCCACGTTTCGGCGACCGCGGGGCACCCTACGTAGGGGTTGTCGATGCCGAATGCCTTGAGCGAGACCGAGAGTTTGGTCTTGAGCCGCGCGATGCCGCCCGGGGCCTCGAAGTGATCCATCTTGTCGATGAAGCGGACGTTGGCGAGCGCGGAGATCTCCTTCTCGACGCCACGCATCTTCCAAAGGCCCGTCACCCGGACGACGGTCGGCTTCACCTTCTCGATCTTGGTGATCGTGTAGGTGATCTCGGGAAACTTCTTTGCATCGAGCCAGGTTTCGCCGCGCAAGTGCTCATCGCGCGAGGGTGACAGCGTCGAGAGATCGGCGACCGTGACGGTGAAACTGCCGGTGCCGCCTCCCTTGCCATCGAGCGTCACGGTCCCGAGCGGCTTCGTGCCCGGATCGCTGAAGTTGACGGCACCGATCATGCGCTCGACCGCGGCATCGGAGACGAACGAGATCGATTGCTTCGGCATCCAGGGAAACGTGATGTTCGCAGCGCCTTCGGGAAGGGGCGTTCCGCCCTCGAGCGCGACGGCGGGGTCTTGAATCGGCGCAGACGGTTTGGGTTCGTCGGCGCCGGCTGGCGACAGGCTCGACGAGCGGGTCGCGACGAGGAACGCGGCGGTGGAAAGCACGAGGAAGGCGACGGCGGTACGAAGGGACATCGGTCGAACTCCGGTGGGACGGCGAGCGTCGGCGGCCTTCTTACTTCGGGCGCGAGGGGTCTGCCAGAGGGGAGTACCATTTCCCGCATGCCCACCCCGGTCGGAACGATCGTCTGCCCCGCGTGCGCGGCGGGCGTGCCCAAGAACGCGACCGCGTGCCCGTACTGCGGCGCCGAGGTCGTGCTGGCCAAGCCGGTCGGCGCCGACCGGGCGGGCGAGTACAAGACCTATTGCACCCGGTGCGGGCTGCTCTACCCGACGAACGCCGCGAAGTGCCCGCGCTGCCCGCCGGGTTCGACCGACGAGCGCGGGGGGCGCTGTCCCCGGTGCGCCGGCGACCTCGAGGCGAAGTCGGGCGGGCGCGTGACGGTCGACGAGTGTCGCGCCTGTCACGGCACATGGTTCGACGGCGACGAACTGGAGCACTCGATCGACCTGACCACGAAGGGCGTCTCGCGCGACGAGGCGCGCTCGCTCCGGCCAACGCTCCCGGCCAACGCCCCGGAGTCCGAGGTCCGCTATCTCGCGTGCGTGCGGTGCGGCGAACGCATGGCACGGCGTCAAGTCGCCCCGCGAACGGGCATGATCGTCGACATCTGCCGCGTCCACGGCGTCTGGTTCGACAAGAACGAGCTCGAGCACTTTCGGGCATTCATCGCGGCGGGCGGCCTCGAGGTCGTCCGCTTCGATGGCGTGGCCTCCGTCGAGGCCAAGCGCAAGGAGATCGAAGCGAAGCCGTCTTCCCTCGACTACGCCCGCCCCTACATGTCCGGCTACGCAGGACTCTCCGACGGTCCCTTCCTCGGGGTCGATTTGCTGCGCGCCGTCGGCCGATTGTTCCGCGGCTTCCCGTTCTAGGCGCCGCACCGTCGAACCCTCCGGCGGCTGCCCGCTGGCTGCTGCCCGCCACCCGTGTCGTTGCGTCACGACTCGGGTGCTACGCTCGCCCCGCAAGCGTCCCCCCCGTCGAGGAGCGTCGGCATGCCGAGTGCGGAGACCGTCAACGCGAAGTATGTCTTTCTCGACGTCGTCGGCTACTCACGCGGACGCACGATCGAGGCCCAGAGTCACATCATCGAGGTCTTGAACGACGCGATCAAGGAGGCGGTGACCGCGAGCGGCGTACCCAAGGAGCAGGTGCTGATGCTCCCGACCGGGGACGGCGTCGGGATCGTCTGCATCGACGTCCCGCGACCCTACGACGTGGACGTGCGCATGGCCCTCGATCTGCTCGCGCGCATCGACCGAGCCAACGCGGCCCAGAGCGACGCCCAACGTCGTTTTCAGGTCCGCATCGGCGTCAACGAGAACATCGACAATCTCGTGGTCGACGTGAACGGCAACCGCAACGTGACGGGGCTCGGGATCAATCAGGCACAGCGGATCATGAACATGGGCGACGGAGGGAACATCCTCGTGGGCCAGGTCGTGGCCGAGCGACTGTCGCAACGCGACACGTACCAAGGCAGGCTTCGCAGCCTGAAGTTCACGGTCAAGCACGGCGTCGAACTCCGCGTGTGCCAGTTGGTCGACACGTCGATCCCCCACCTGAACTCCCACGAGCCTTCGCCGGCGAGCGAGGGCGAGGTCGAATTGATCCCGAAGTTCCTCGCCGTGTACATGGGACTCCTCTGCAAGCACAACCTCTTCGTGCGCAGCCATCTGGCGCCGAGGCAGGCGGTGGCGATGGTGGCGATGTTTTCGATGATGGCGAGCGATCTGGTCGAGCCGCTCGAGAAGCCCGGGAAGGGCGTCGTGCGTCGAGTCCCCGACGACAAGAAGGACGATCTTCCGTCGCTGCTCGAGTACTACCAGGAGATCGACGTCTGGGTCTTGGAGGCGCTCACGAGGTTCTTCGTCGCATCGCAGGTGGAGCCCGACTACCGCGAGTATTTCGAAGGCAAGGAGAAGTGCCTCCTCGTGGCCGAGGAGGGCCGCCGTGTGCTCGTACGCGACTGGCCGCAGGTGGCCCGCGCCATGGGCCTCGTCGACTGAAGAGTCCCGGAGTCGGACTTTGGTCCCGTCGCCCGATCGAATCGTGATGGGTCGACGCCCCCCGCGCGGCTAGGCTCTACGCCATGCGCCGATGCCGCGTCCCCCATCGAGTTCGCGTGAGCCTCGGTTTGGCGTTGGCCCCGGCCCTGGGTCTCGCGGGCGTGCTCGCGTGCATGAACGCCGCCGAAGCCGGCGACAAGTCGAAGGCGCCCCCGAAGGCGAACTTGCGAGAATCGGCGATCGGAGACCACCGCACGACGGTCTCCGTGCCGCTGTCCGCCGACACGAGCATATTCATCGGGCTGCCGCCGCGTCTCTTCATCCAGTGCCCTCGCACGTCGACGATCCCGACGTCGCTCGACGGCGACGGCCTGATCCTCCAGGACGTCTGGAACACGACGACGGGGAATGCACACTCGATCGTCTACCTCGGCACGGTCCCACTCCCGAAGTCGGACCCGAGCCAGTCGTTCGCCGACCGGGTCGCGCGCTTCGTGCCGTCGTTCATCGCCGGCATGCGTGAGAAGTACTCGCGCGTCGACTTCATGCTGGTGACCGACGCGCGCGGCATCAAACTCGAGAAACTGCCGCTGAAAGTCGACGGCAAGCCCGCGGTCGCGTGGCGCACCTCGACGTACGTCACGCGGCCGACGGTGAACGTCAACAAGGACGCGATCTTCACGGGCGAGGCCGCGTTTCTCGGCGACCCGGTGTCGGACGCGCTGATCTATTTCGTCGTCGACTCCAAGAGCCGACGCGTGAAACTCGACCAACTCCTCGAGGAGATCTCGATCCGCAAGTCGGCGACCGCGAATCCGAACGGACATCTGGTCCAGTTGAACGACATCTCGAACGCGCTCGACAACCGCTACCCGATCCGCCTCGCGTCGTTCGAGAGCCCCGCGGGCTTCGTCGCGACGCAGGACACCGTGCGCTCGAGCGAAGTGATCGTCTACTCCGAACAGCGGCTCGACGAGAAGGGCACCGTCACCGCGATGTACCGGATCGATCATCGCGACCACGGCGACACGCAGACATTGGCCGGCGAATTGGAACTCGAGCGCGCGTCCCGGAGCATCAAGGCCTCGGAGCCGGCGAAGACGATCGAGCTCGCAACCGCCGGGGCGCAGGCGCTCGTGCTCTCCTACAAGACGAAGGTCGGCGACCGACCGGCCGCGGCGCAAACGGCCGTGTTGGCGCTCGACGACAAGATCTGGATCGTGACGTGGACGTCGTTCGGCGACGACGCGGCGGTCGCCGCCGATGCGCTCGCCTTCGAAGCCATGCTCCGTAGCATGCAGCTCGTCGTCCGCTGACACCCGCGGTTGGGCGTCACTTGGTGGTCGGAATCTCGTTGCCGTAGGCATCGAAGTCCCGAAGCGTGTGCGCCCTCGCGCCCACGTGCTCCGGATCGCTCTCCTCGGCGAGGGCCTCGAAGACCATCTGACAACCGGGAAGAACCAGCGTCAGGGCCACGGTCAGGATCGCGAGCCCGAAGCGTCGCAGGCGAGTCTCGGAACGCGAGCCGAAGCCGTCGGTCGTTCCCATCAGGGCATGGTACCCAAGAATCGATTCGCGCCTGAGATCGGCGGGTCGGGTGTCGTAC
>JANNRO010000161.1:0-4147 GCA_031401505.1 Planctomycetia bacterium | reverse complement strand
GTCGTCGGGGCGGCGCCCGACGCGAACGTCCCGAGCCCGTTCCGCCCCCGCCTGTGGTCGTCGAACTGCATCGCGCTCCGACGCCGTTGTTCCACGCCTATGGCATCGAGTCGCAGATCGAAGACGCGTTCCGCCGCACCGTGCGCCTGCCTTCGGGCGGCAGCATCGTGATCGATCCCACCGAGGCGCTCGTCGCGATCGACGTCAACTCCGGCCGCCTGACCGAGGAAGAAGACATCGAGGCAACGGCGCTCAAGACGGATCTCGAGGCCGTCCCCGAGGTCGCACGGCAATTGCGCCTGCGCGACCTGGGCGGGGTGATCGTCATCGACTTCATCGACCTGAAGGAGACGTCGCACATCCGTCAGGTCGAGAACGCACTGCGTCAAGCGCTCGCTCGCGACCGCGCGCGCATCCGCATGGGGCGCATGGGGCCCTTCGGCTGCCTCGAGTTGACGCGTCAGCGCATTCGGCCCGCGCTCGCGAGCGTGACTCACGTCGCCTGCCCGACCTGCAACGGACTCGGTCGCCGCCGCCACCCGCTCGGATTGGCGCTCCGGCTGCTGCGCGAGTTGCGCGCACGCGCCGCCCGGTCGCGCGGTCATGGAGGGATGGAAGTGAAACTCCCGGCCCTCGTGCTCGACGCGCTGCGTCGCAAGAAGGGGCCCGCGCTCTCCGAACTCGAGGCGGCGCTTTCGGGCCCGCTTCGTCTCCAGGCCGATGCCGCGATTCCCTACGGAAGCTGGTCGATCAAGGGAATCCCGGTCAAGGGAGCCGCCGTTTCCGGGCGCCCCCAGGAGCCGGTCGGTCCGGGCGCCGACGATTTCGATGACGACGGCGAGGGTCGGACGTCCTGACCGGAAGGGCCGGCACGCGGATACCACGCGGATTCCGCGTCGCCCGGTGGGCGCGAGGCTTGAGGATCGGCCGGGACGCGGTACTTTCCTCCGCTTCGACCGACCCGCCGCGTGGGAATCCTCGGACGACCCGGTTCGTCCCTGACCCGCCCCCGGCTCCCGGGACACCTCCTCATGCCGTACGCCGTCATCTCCGACCGTGGCTGTCAGTACACCGTCAAACCCGGTGAGCGGGTTCGCCTCGCGAGCCGCGAGGAAAAGCCGGGCGACAAAGTCGTCTTCGATCGCGTGCTTCTGCTCGGCGGCGACGAAGGCACGACGCTCGGCTCGCCCGAGGTGAAGGGCGCGCGCGTCGAGGCCACCGTGTTGAAGCACGGCCGCGGAAAGAAAGTCATCATCTTCAAGATCCGCCGCCGAAAGGGCTACCGTCGCAAGCAGGGACACCGGCAGGACTTCACCGAGGTCCGCATCGACTCGGTCCTCGGCGCGTAAGCGACAGGGCGCACCCACCTCAGCGAACTCGATTCCGCGCCGTACGGCGCACTCAAACCAGCGAACGACGGAGCACGTGCCATGGCTCACAAGAAAGGTCAGGGTTCCAGCCGCAACGGCCGGGACAGCAACCCCCAGTTCCGGGGCATCAAGGTCTTCGCGGGAGAGCGCGTCGTCCCGGGCAACATCCTCGTCCGTCAGGTGGGCACGAAGTTCCATCCGGGCAAGAACGTGAAGATGGGGAGCGATTACACGCTCTGGTCCACCGTCGAGGGCATCGTCGCGTATCACGAGAATCGAAAGGTCCACGTGACTCCCTCGCCGGCGCCGATCCTCGAGGCGGCCGAGAAGCCCACGGGGCGAACGTCGCGCAAGTCGCAGTCCCGCCGGCTCGCGGGCCACGCACCGGGCAAGTAGTCCGGGACGTCCGATCGGCGCGCCGGATGCTGTCGGCTCCGATCGGCCGTTCCGATCTGGCCGTTCTGATCCCCGCCGTTCCGATCCGTGTTGACCTGATCCCCCATGTTCATCGATGAACGGCTCCTGACGGTGCAGTCGGGGGCCGGAGGAAACGGCTGCTCGGCGTTCCATCGCGAGAAGTTCGTGCCCATGGGCGGCCCGTCCGGCGGCGACGGCGGCCGTGGGGGCGACGTCATCCTCGTCGCCGATCCTCAGTTGACGACGTTCGGTGACATGGAGGCCGACCGCACGTTCCGCGCGGTCAACGGCAAGGCGGGCACGGGCGACAAGTGCGCCGGGTCGCACGGCGACGATCGATTGGTTTCGGTTCCGCCCGGGACGACCGTGCGGGACGCCGACTCCCTCGAGTTGCTGGTCGATCTCGCCGTGCCCGGCGATCGCTGGCTGGCGGCGAAGGGCGGCAAGGGCGGACTCGGCAACGCCCGGTTCGCGACCGCCACCGACCAGGCGCCGACGCGGTCGACCGAGGGCGAGGGTTCGATCCGTCGCAAGCTGAAGCTCGAGTTGAGGCTGCTCGCCGACGCGGGACTCGTGGGGCTCCCCAATGCGGGAAAATCGACGCTCCTTTCCCGCATCTCGCGGGCGACGCCGCGGATCGCCAACTACCCGTTCACGACGCTCGAGCCGTATCTCGGGCTCGTCGAACTCGGCAACTACCGTCGGTTCGTCCTCGCCGACCTTCCCGGCCTGATCGCCGGTGCGCACCAGGGAAAGGGCCTCGGCGACCGTTTCCTGAGGCACGTCGAACGAACGAAGGTGCTGGTCCATCTCGTCGATCTGTTCCCGATCGATGGAACCGAGCCGGCGGCTTCGTATGCCGTCGTTCGACGGGAAATCGAGGCGTACGGGCACGGACTCTCCGAGCGGCCCGAAGTCGTCGTGGGTTCGAAGGGCGACCTCGGCGACGCGGCCGCGGCCGCCAAGCGCCTCTCGAAGGCGATCGGGGTGCCGGTGATCCCGATGTCGGCCGTCAGCGGCAAGGGCCTCGAGGACCTCGTCCGTGCCGTGCGCCGGGCGCTCGGCGACGACGCCGGGCGATAGGACCGCTCGTCCGGGGGTCGGCATCGCGATCGGGGCTTCGGTTTCGGGGCCGTTCCAGTCGACAAGGGACTGTCCACCGGAATCGACATCCCATGTCCGACCCCTTCGTTCACTTCAAGGTCATGGTCAAGGAGCGCGCCTCCGACCTCATCCTCCGCGAGGGGGAGCGACCGGCGATCCGTGTCGAGGGCAAGATCCGCTTCCTGACCGACGACCGCTTCACCGCCGAAGACGCCGAGGCGCTCCTCTGCGCCATTCTCTCCCCGGAGGAGATCGGGGCGTTCCGCGTCGTGATGGAGAAGGACGTCGCGTTCGTCGTGCCGGGCACGGGGCGATTCCGCGCGAACCTCTTCATGCAGAGGAAGCGCACGGGTTTCGTCTTCCGACACGTGCAGGAAAAGGTACCCGCGCTCGAGGACCTCCATCTGCCCGTGGCGCCGCTCGTCCGTCTCGCGAAAATGCACCGCGGCATCGTGCTCGTCACCGGCATCGCGGGCTCGGGCAAGTCGACGACGCTGGCGGCGATGGTCGAGTGGATGAACGAGCACACCGATCGCCACGTCGTCACGATCGAGGACCCGGTCGAATTCATCTTCCGGGACAAGCGCTGCGCGATCAGCCAGCGCGAAATCGGCATCGACACGCCGGATTACGCGACCGCGTTGAAGCACGTCGTGCGCCAGACCCCGGACGTGATCCTGCTCGGCGAAATGCGCGATCGCGAGACGATCGAATCGGCGCTCCAGGCCGCCGAGACGGGCCACCTGGTGCTCTCGACGCTCCACACGATCAACGCCGTCCAGACGGTCGAGCGCATCATTTCGTTCTTCCCGCCCCATCAGCACCAGACCATCCGCCTTCAATTGGCGTTGGTGCTCGAGGGCGTCGTCTCTCAGCGATTGATCACGCGACGTGCCGCCGCCGGGCGCGTGCCGGCGGTCGAGATCATGCTGGGCACCCCGACCGTCAAGGAAGCGCTCCTCGAGGGTCGCACGCGCGACCTCGCGAAGATCCTCGACGACGGCCACGCCCACTACGGCAGCCAGACTTTCAACCAGTCGTTGCGCGGACTCGTGGGCGAGGGCCTGATCGAGTACGACGACGCGCTGGCGGCGGCGGACAATCCCGACGAGTTGGCGCTGGCCATGAGGGGCATCGGGAAGGGATTGCGCACCGTCTCGTCGATCGACGCGACTGCGAACGCTCGTTGAGCGGGGGCCCGGGCTCGGACCGGGCTTCGTCGCCACGGCGCTCGTGGCCGCAGCAGGCCACGTCGC
>JANNRO010000160.1:0-1838 GCA_031401505.1 Planctomycetia bacterium | reverse complement strand
GCATAATTTGCGCCGGATCTCAACGCTCCGCACGCGCGTCATCGGGCCGGTTACCGCGGCGCTCCAGTGGCCTCGGCCGACCCAGGAACCCGATGGATTCCAGACGCGAGCACCTGGTCGGGTTTCCCCGACCCCGAGCGGCCGATTTCGCCGATGCGGCGCGCACCACGTGAGAGTTCTCTACCTCGTCAATCGGTACCCTCGCACGAGCCATACGTTCATCCGGCGCGAGATCCAGGCGCTCGAGAACCTCGGCGTCGGTGTCGTTCGGGTATCCGTCAGGCCGTGCGACGACGCCTTGATCGATGCCGCGGACGTGGAAGAAGCCTCGAGAACGCACTGCCTACTGGAGCATGGCGTAGTCGGCCTGCTGCCGGCCGTGCTCCTGACCGTCCTGCGGCACCCCCTGCGTTTCGCCGGCACGTTCACGCGGATGCTTCGACTGGGTCGAAACAGCGACGCGGGTGCGCTCCGCCACCTAGCGTATCTGGCGGAGGCATGCGCGGTCGTGCGGATCGCGGTCCGACTCGGAGTCGAGCACGTGCACGCGCACTTCGGCACGAATCCCCCGCTCGTCGCGCTGCTGGCGCACAGGCTGGGTGCGCCGGGATTCAGTTTCACGGTTCACGGCCCCGAGGAGTTCGACCGCGCTTTCGGCCTGAAACTCGCCGAAAAGATCGCCGAGGCCCGATTCACCGTGGCGATCAGTTCGTTCGGCAGGGCTCAGTTGCATCGATTCGGCGCGACGGCCGATCATCGGCGAATTCACGTGGTCCCATGTGGCCTCGGCGCCGACTTCCTCGACCGGCCCCTCCGCCCGGCGTCGAGCGGGGGAGCGTTGCTGTTCGTCGGACGGCTTTGCCCGCAGAAACAGCCCCTCCTGCTCGTCGACGCCGCCGCACGCCTCGCACGCGAGGGAGTCGAGTTCAACGTTCGCGTCGTCGGAACCGGTGAATTGTCCGGGGTGCTCGCTGCGAGGATCCGGGAAGCGGGACTCGAGCGACACGTTACGATGCTCGGCGCGATGGACGGTGCGGGCGTATTGCGCGAGATCGAGGCATGCCGGGCGCTCGTCCTCCCCAGCGCCGCGGAGGGCCTGCCCGTCGTCCTGATGGAAGCGCTTGCGCTCGGCCGCCCGGTGATCACGACATACGTGGCGGGGATTCCGGAGTTGGTCCGGGCCGGACAGGAGGGATGGATGGTGCCCGCGGGCGACGTCGACTCGCTCGCCGACGCGATGCGGTCCGCGCTGTCCGCGCCGCCGGCGGAGATCGATCGACTGGGCGCCTCGGGAGCCGAGCGGGTGCGCGCGCGGCACGACGTCCGCCGATCCGCGCAAGCGCTCGCGGACCTGTTCCATCGCTACGGCGAGGGACGCTGATCGGCGCCGACCGGGTTCGGGCACCGTGACGGTCGGACGACGCGGCGCAACGCCGACATCCGGGGGGCCCGGAGCGCGAACGGCCCGCGACGGCCGGCTCGGCCCCGCGCTGGCTTCGGCACGTCGACACCCGAGTCAAGGGCGATCGCTCTCCCCTCGAGGCCGCGACGACGCGTCGTCCTTCCCGATTCCGTCGAACTCGCTCGGACGTCGCGTGCGCACCCACGCGTCGGTGCGCTTCCAGGGTCGGGCGACGAAGATCTTCCAGCAGATGTATGCGGGCGCGAACGCGAGGGCTGCGAGCCCACGGGCACCGGTCCTGGAGAACGCGACCCCCCTCAAGACGGTGGCGACGAGCGACAACACGCAGATCGCCCAAACCAGCGCGGACGAGGAAGGCGCACCCGAGACGACGACGTGGCCGGCCTCCAGGCACAGACCCGCGGCGACCGCGAGG
>JANNRO010000159.1:0-3713 GCA_031401505.1 Planctomycetia bacterium | reverse complement strand
ACCGTCCCCGGCCGCCGCCGCGTCGACGTCTCGCCCTATCGGGTAACGCTGGTCGAACGTGTCCCCGGAGGCGCGTCGCTGCTCGTCGAATCGGAGGACGGGCCGCTGCCCATCGACGCGGGCGGGCCGGGGCGCGACGGCGCGATGTCGGAAGCCGTGCGATGCGACTCGGGGCGTCGCACGTACCACGGCGACGATCACCGCGCGCGGGACGTGAAGACGCCGTCGCGACTGCGACGAAGCGTGTTGTGCCGTGACGGGCACCGGTGTCGCTCGTGCACGTCGAAACGAACCTTGATGGTGCATCACGTCGAGTTCCGCTCGCACGGAGGCCGCACCCGTCCCGAGAACCTCATCACGCTGTGTGAACGCTGTCATGCGCTGGTACACGAGGGGTTCCTGCGGATCGAGGGCCCGGACTCGGACCGAGCGCAATTCGTCGATGCACAAGCGCGGCCGATCGTCGGCGTTGCGAAAGGAACTGCGATCGCCGGTCCCGAAGTCGCCCCGATCGCGCAAGGCGCCGAATCTCCTGGTTCGCGCCCCGTGTGCCCCCCGCCGCCTCTCGTCTCGCTCGCAACGATCCCAGATGAGGTCGATGCCGAGTGGTGGCGTCGCCACTGCCATCTCGTGCACGACCGCCGCGATGGGCAGGGTCTCGTCTTCGAGAGCGGCGTGTCCAAAGACGCGCCGAGAGCCCGGGTCGCTCCGCCCCCGCCCGCGGAAGCGGCCTTCCAGGGCGTTGTCGGCGAGGAGCGAAGGATCGAGTTGTTCACGCGCGCCGCGAAGGGCGCGCGAGAACTCGGGAAGCCGTTCCCGCATGTCTTGCTCACCGGGCCGGCCGGCACCGGAAAGACGTCGTTCGCGCGCGGAATCGCCGCCATAGCCGAGCGACCGATGGTCGTCGTGTCGGGGGCTGTCCTCACGGAACGACTCGCGTGGGTGAGACTGTTGGCAGGGCTGCCGGACGGTTGCGTCCTGTTCCTCGACGAGGCCCACGCGCTGCCCCGATCGCTTCTCGAAGTGCTGCTCGAAGCGATGTCGGAGCGAAGGCTCTCTCTCGTCCTCTCGGAGGAGGGTCAAAGCCGCACCGTCACGCTCCGCCTTCCCTCCTTCACGTTGGTTGCGGCGACCACGAACTCGGGAGCGATCCCGAGTGCGCTGATGAGCCGATTCGGAATTCGCGAGTTCCTCGATTTCTGCGGGAACGCCGAACTCGCGCAGATCGTGATGTCGGCGGCGAAAGCGCAAGGCGTCGTGGCGAGCGAGGGCGCCGCGCGACGGCTGGGGGAGGCGGCGCGGGGGCGGCCGAGAGAGGCGCTGCGTCTGCTCGAGCGCACGGTCACGGATCTCCGGGCGGACGACCGCCCCGTCGGGGAGCGCGGTGCAGTGTTCGATAAAGCGGCGGTACTCGACGAAGCAGCGGTCGAGGCGACCATGCGCCGCATGGGCTACCGAGGCGGGCTCGACCTCTGCGAGCAGCGTTATCTGCGCGCGCTCCACGAGAGCCCGTCGGCCGCGGTGCCGCTCTCGAGGCTCTCTCGAATGCTCGGGACGACACCGGAATCGCTCATCGAGCACATTGAACCCCATCTCTTCGCGCTCGGATTCGTGCGGACGACGCCGCAGGGGCGGGTGGCGACCCCGCTCGCGTCGCCCGCTCACGCGACGCGGCGGCACGTGGGCGGAGAGACGATCGATGAGGCTCGGATTGCGCCGTTCGTGGGTGCATTCGTGGGTGCAACAGTGCCGAACGTGCGGCGCGATCGTTCATTGGCCGCCGCGTCGCCCTGATCGGGGAAATCGGGCGAATTCGACTTAAGTCGCTCGGGGCCGGGGGCGAGGTACGGGCGCGTCGCGACCTCCTCGGAGATTGACGGACCCCCGCGACCGCGTATTCTCTCCATATCGGACTGTTTTTGTCCGAATTGAGAACCGTTCTCATGATCCGCCTCTCCAAGCTCGCCGACTACGGGATCGTCCTGATCAGCCGCCTCGCGGTGGAGCGGGCGGGAACCGTGTTCGCGGCGACGGATCTCGCGACCGCGACGGCGATCCCGCTCCCGACGGTCGCGAAAGTCACGAAGGCGCTCGCCCACGCGGGTCTGCTCGTCTCCCACCGAGGTGCCGAAGGTGGGTTCGCGCTGGCCCGCCCCGCGTCCGACATCACGGTCGCTCAGGTGATCGCGGCACTCGATGGCCCCATCGCGGTGACCGAGTGCACAGGCGAAGACCACGGCGCCTGCGGGATCGAGACGTCCTGCGGAGTCCGAGGCCACTGGGACCGGATCAATCAGGCGATCCGGCAGGCACTCGACGACTTGACGATCGCGGAGATGGCGCGACCGAGTTTCCCCTGGGATCGCGCGAAGAAGTCGGCGGTGACGTCATGACCTCCAACGAGGCGATCGCACAGGCGACCGGCGGCGACTACAAGTACGGCTTCGTCAGCGACATCGACTCCGAGGCGATCCCGAAGGGACTCTCCGACGACGTCGTCCGCGTGATCTCGTCGAAGAAGGGCGAGCCGGAGTGGATGCTCGAATGGCGGCTCGCGGCCTTGAAGCGCTGGCGCTCGATGAAGGAGCCCCGCTGGCAGAAGGTCACCTATCCGCCGATCGACTACCAGAACATCGTCTACTACTCGGCGCCCAAGAGCACGTCGGACGGGCCGAAGAGCCTCGCCGAGGTCGATCCCGAACTGCTCAAGATGTACGAGAAGCTCGGCGTCCCCTTGAAGGAGCAGGCGGCGCTTGCGGGCGTCGCCGTCGACGCCGTCTTCGACAGCGTCTCGGTCGCGACCTCGTACAAGGGCAAGCTCGCCGAACTCGGCATCATCTTCTGTTCGTTCAGCGAGGCGCTGCGCGACCACCCCGAGCTCGTCCGCAAGTACCTGGGCTCGGTCGTGCCCGTCAACGACAACTACTTCGCGACGCTCAACTCCGCGGTCTTCTCCGACGGCTCGTTCGTCTACGTGCCCAAGGGCGTGCGCTGCCCGATGGAACTCTCGACCTACTTCCGCATCAACGCGGCCGACACGGGGCAGTTCGAGCGCACGCTGATCATCGCTGACGAGGGCGCCTACGTCTCCTACCTCGAAGGATGCACGGCCCCCAAGCGCGACACGAACAAGCTCCACGCCGCGGTGGTCGAGCTCGTGGCGCTCGACGACGCGCAGATCAAGTATTCGACCGTCCAGAACTGGTACCCGGGCGACAAGGACGGCAAGGGCGGCATCTACAATTTCGTGACCAAGCGCGGCGCCTGCCGCGGCGCCCGCAGCAAGATCTCGTGGACGCAGGTCGAGACCGGCTCGGCGATCACGTGGAAGTACCCGTCGTGCATTCTGCAGGGCGACGACAGCGTCGGCGAATTCTACAGCGTCGCGCTCGCCAACAACCGCCAGCAGGCCGACACCGGCACGAAGATGATCCACATCGGACGCAATACCCGCAGCACGATCGTGTCCAAGGGCATCTCGGCGGGCCGCGGGCAAAACACGTATCGCGGGCTCGTCAAGATCCAGAAGAACGCGGCGAACGCGCGCAACTACACCCAGTGCGACTCGCTGCTGCTGGGCTCCGAGTGCGGCGCCCACACGTTCCCGTACGTCGAAGTGAAGAACTCCTCGGCCCGCGTCGAGCACGAAGCGTCGACCAGCAAGATCGGCGAGGACCAGATCTTCTACTGCAACCAGCGCGGCATCCCGCTCG
>JANNRO010000158.1:0-12680 GCA_031401505.1 Planctomycetia bacterium | reverse complement strand
TGGGCCTCTTCGGTCCCGACGGTGCCGGCGCCGTCGCCGCGGCCGGTTGCGCCGACGTCGTTGCGGCCCGCGTCAACCCGTGCGGCAAGGCACTGGGCGGGGCCGGTGGCGTCGTGACCGCGTCGCGCGCGATCATTGCGTCGCTTCACGCCCGCGCGAGGTCGTTCCTTTTCGCGACCGCGCTTCCCCCCGCCGTCGCGGCCGGCGTGCGCGCCGCCCTCGGCGTCATGCGTGCAGAACCCGAGCGACGGGCACGCCCACTCGCGCTCGCGCGGCAGTTCGAACACACGATGGGCTCGACTCGAATCGGCGGCGGGGCCCTCGTCCCGTGGATTTTGGGTGCTCCGCAGGCGGCACTCGCCGCGGCGGAATCGCTCCGTGCGTGCGGCTTCGAGGTGCGCGCCGTGCGCCCCCCCACCGTGCCCGAGGGGACGTCGCGCCTTCGGTTCTCGTTCCACGCCGATCACACCGACGCCGAGATGGCGCGCCTCTCGAGCTCGGTCGGCGAACTCGTGTCGGCGGCGCGACCGTGAGAGGCGTCATCGTCGCGGGCACCGATACGGGGGTCGGCAAGTCGATCGTGAGCGCGGCGCTGCTCGCGGCGATCCGGGCGCTTTCGCCGACGACCCCGCGCCGGTATTGGAAGCCCGTCCAGACGGGCGCCCCCACCGACGATGACACGCGCGACGTCACGGCGAACGCGCGGCTCCTCCCGTCCGAAGTCATCGAGCCCTTTGTCACGCTCGCGATGCCCGCGTCACCCTACGAGGCGGCGCTTGCCGAGGGCGCCGTCCTCCCGCCCAGCTATCCCCCTCTCCACGCCGACGACGACGCCGTCGTCGTCGTCGAGGGGGCGGGGGGTTTGCTGGTTCCGCTCGACGGCTCGACGCTCCAGATCGACGCGTTGACCGCGCTCGATCTGCCGTTCGTACTGGTCGCGCGCCCCGAGGTCGGCACGATCAATCACACGTTGCTGTCACTCGAGGCGGCGCGGGCCCGAGGCGCGCGCATCCTCGCGGTCATCGTCTCCAAACCCCCGACCCTCGCCGTTCTCGCCGCGATCACGTCGTTCGGGCGCGTGCCCGTGCTCGATTTCCCGACGATCCCGTCCGAAGGCGTCGCGTCCTTCGAGGCGGCGGTTGCGACCTGGGTCGCCCGGTTCGACGTGCGCCACCTCGTCGGCGCGATCACCGGGCATCGGACGCAAGTCCCGTCCGCCGATCTCGCGATGCGCGACCGAGCCGTCGTGTGGCATCCGTACACGCAGCACCTGTCGATGGCGGCGCCCTTGCCCGTCGCGTCTGCATCGGGCAGCTGGCTTCGATTGGCGGACGGGACCCATGTCCTCGACGCCATCTCCTCCTGGTGGACCACGCTCCACGGTCACGGCCACCCCGCGATCGTCAGCGCCATCGCACGACAGGCGGGCACGCTCGACCACGTGTTGTTCGCGGGATCGACGCACGAGCCGGCGGTCGCGCTCGCCGAACGGTTGCTCGCATTGGCACCCGACGGACTCGCGCGCGTCTTCTATGCCGACGACGGCAGCACCGCCGTCGAGGCGGCGCTCAAGATGGCGATCGCGTTCCACCGCCGTCGCGGGGCGCCCGGGCGCGATCGGCTGGTGGCCCTCGAGGAGGGCTATCACGGCGATACGGCCGGGGCGATGAGCGTGTCGGACGACGGACCGTTCGTCGAGGACTTCGGCTCGTTGCGGGTGCCGGTCACGCGCGTGCCGGCCCCCGTGCGGGGTCGATCGATCGACGAGTGCATCGCGGGGTTGAAGGCGACGCTCGATCGCGAGGGCGACCGTGTTGCGGCGATGATCGTCGAGCCGCTGCTGATGGGCGCCGCCGGGATGCTGACCTATCCACCGGCCTATCTGCATGCAGTGCGCGACGAGACGGCGGCGCGCGGCATTCTGCTGGTCGCCGACGAAGTGTTCACGGGGTTCGGACGCACGGGGCTGCTCTTCGCATGCGAGCTCGCGGGCATCGCGCCCGATCTGATGGTGCTCGGCAAGGCGATCACCGGCGGCACGCTCACGCTCGCGGCCGTGCTCGCGACCGACGACGTTTTCTCGGCGTTCCTCGGCGAGGGGGCCGGCCTCGCGTTCCTCCACGGGCACTCGTACACGGCGAACCCCATCGCCTGCGCGGCGGCGCTCGCGTCGCTCGATTTGCTCGACGACGCGCTGCTGGCGCGATCGCGCACGATCGGCGACCGGATCGAGCGTGGGATCGCGTCGTTACGGGGACGCGCGGGCGTGCGGGACGTCCGCGGCGTGGGTTCGGTGTGCGCCGTCGAACTCGAAGATGCCGAGCGCCGCGGGTATCTCGCGACGCGGGGGCCGCGGATGGCGAAGGCCGCACTCGATTTGGGCGTGCTGTTGCGCCCGCTCGGCAACGTGGTCTACACCGTGCCGCCGCTCTGTCTCACCGACGACGAGGCCGACCTCGTGGCGCGCGCGATCGTCGCGGCCGTCGACGCCGGCCTCGGCGCCTGACTCACGCTCGCATTCTCACTCTCCCAAAAGTGTCTGACACCCATCGGAGACGAAGGTTTTCTCGGAAGTGTCTGACACTTTTGAGAAAAACCTGACTACTTGGAGGCTTTGGGGCCGACGAATTGCGGCAAGGTGGCGGCGAGATTCTTGAGCGACTCGTCGCGGCCGCCGAGCTTGACGTAGGCCTCGAGTTGCTCGAGCGCGATCTTCGTGCGCTTCGCATTCGTGTAGGACGGGTTCTGCGTCACGCAGACGATCGCGAGATTGCGCCGCGCATCAAGGAAGTTCGAGTCGAGCGCGATCGCCTTCTCGTAAAGCGCGATCGCGTCGTCGTACTTGCCGTTCTTGTCGGCCACGAGCCCCGCGAGGAACGGCGCGAAGGGATGGTCCTTTCTCGCCTTCGAGAACGCAACCACCGCTTTGTCGGCGCCCGTGATGTCGCCCGCCGTCAATCGGTCCTCGACGACGGCGCGAACCACTTCTACGTCGGCCGGGTCGAGTTTCTCGGCCGCCGCGAGGTCCTTGCGCCCCTCGGGCGCGGCATCGGAACCGACACGCGCGACACCGAGCCACGCCCGATAGCGCGCCGTTTTCGCGTCGGCGGAGACGGCCTTGACGAGATAGGGCACGGCGCCGGCCGCGTCTTTCGCCGCCAACAGTGCGCGGCCCGCTCCGGCGAGCGCCGCCGCCGTGGGCTTCTTCGCGATGACGATCTCGAAGGCGTCGCGCGCCGCCGTCGGGTCGCCGAGCACCAACTCCATCTCGCCCACGATGTAACGCGCCTTCAGATACGTCGCGTCGGTTTCGGACACCGCCTTGGCTGCGTCGAGCGCCTCGGCGAACTTGCCGGCATCGACGAGTTTCATCGCGCCTTCGACGCCCGAGGTCGCGGCAGCCGCCGTCTCGTCGGCGCGCGCCACGCCCGCAAGAGAGCACGAGATCACGAAGGTCGCCGCGAATCGTCGAATCACCGGGCATACTCCAGCGCAGGGAACTTGCGATCGCTCGCCACGCGGTCCCGAACGCGACGAAGATCGTCGGCGAACGGGCTGCCCGCGAGTCGAACGATCGCCTGATCGAGTTCGGCGATGGCGGCTTCGATGGTGCCCGTCGCAACCAGTGTCTCGACCGCGGCGAGCGTGTGCCGCGCCTCGAGTTCGAGCCGCGCCGTGCGGGCCGCGTCGTGAACGCGCGCCCAATCGGGCACTTCCGCCGCCTTCGCTCCCAGCGCCCGGGTCAGGCGGGCGACGAGTTTCTCGGCGCTCAACATCCCGCCGAACGCGTCAACCCGCGCACCGACCGAGTCGAAGATGGCGAACATCGGCCACGCCTTGACCGCGCCGAGCCCGAGTTCCGACGGAATCTCGAGGCTCGAACCGACGACATTGGCACTCACCTTGGCGAACACGAACTGGGGCGCGATCGCGAGCAGACGCTCGTCGCGAAACGTCGAACTCTCCATTTCGGCGCAGGCGGGGCAGCCTTCCAGATGGACGAATACGAACGCGGGGCGACCCGCGACCCGGGCGACGTCGAGCGCGTCACGAAAGCCCTCGACGAACCGGAGTTCGCGATCGACGACCGGGAGATAGGTCTCGGCGAGGGGCGTGACGGCGTGAGTCGCCGCCGTCATGCCGTCGCCCTGGCCGCGATGAATCGCCGTGAGCGCGACCGGCCCCGCGGGCGACGAC
This sequence comes from Planctomycetia bacterium, assembly GCA_031401505.1. Lineage (GTDB taxonomy): Bacteria > Planctomycetota > PLA2 > PLA2 > JAEUHO01 > JANNRO01. The sequence goes on along the minus strand of JANNRO010000158.1, from coordinate 8,483 downwards.
GTGGTCGCCCCCCGACGCGTAAGGACGAAGAGGCCGCCCGTGACCGCGAGCACGATGCCCGCCGCGATCGCAAGCGAACGCACCGGCAGGCGACGGGGCCCGAGCAAGACGGGAGTCCGGTCATCGAGGGCCAGGTCCTCGAACCGCACCGCCGACGCCTCGACGTTCTCCGCCGGCCACGTCGAAACCTCCGCGAATTGGTCGACCAACTCCGCCAATTCGGGCTCCGCGCGCAGCCGAGCCTCGAAGACCACGCGCTCGGGCGGCGAGAGGCGCCGCTCGGCATAGTCGCGGACCCAGTCGATGTCGAGCCGCACGGTCATTCGACGGCCCTCCGCGCGGGCATCGACGAATTCGCGTCGATCGACCGCACGCGACGAGTCACGGCCCTGAGCGCGCGCGTCAACCGACGCTCGACGGCCTTGGGCGTCAAGCCCATGGTGTCGGCGACTTCCTGGCAGGTGAGCCCTTCGAAACGGAACAACACGAACGCTTCCCTCCAGCCCTCGGGCAGGTCGTCGACGACCCGCCGAACCTTCTCGATCAACGTCCGCTCGTCGAGCCGACGAGCGATCCCGGCGGCGTCCTCGGAGTCGCCCGATGCCCGCGCGACTTCCGACCGATCGACGCCGAGTTGCTTGCGATTTCGCTCGATCCTCGGCCGGGCGTTCAGGTACGTGCGGTAGGCGATCTGCCTCAGGTACCCGCCGACGCTTCCGTCGCCCCGATACTGCGCGCGCTTGCGCCACACGAGGACGAACGTCTCCTGAAGCAACTCGTCGGCGTCGTGGCCGTTGCGCGTCAGTCGCGTCAGGAACCGATGGACCGCCGCCCGATGGGTCTCGAAGAGCGAGCGAAATCCCTCGGCATCGCCGGGGATCTCGCCCTCGTCGGACGTGGCATCGATCGGGTCCAGAACGGTCCGTGAAGCTCGACGACTACAAGTCGGCGATCGCCTTCGTGATCGCCTTGACGTACTCGGCGCGAACCAGCTTCGAGGCGAAGGCCGCCTCTTCGCCGCTCGATCGGTGGGAGTTCACGTCCTGCGCGAGCGGGCAACCGTTCGGGCACGAGCCGCCGCTCATCGGACAGCCGTCGCCCGCGACGGCGGCCGGGGCAAGCAGAGCGAGGGAGAAGCCGAGAGTCAGCAATCGACGCATGAACTGGAACCTCCGTTGGGTACCACGTAGCAGGCGACCGATCGCCTCACCCTACGGACAGGGTAGCGCCGCGGCGCACCCCGTGAAAAGCCGGATTGTCGAGGCGGCGACGGGCGAGTACCGTTCGAAAGGAACGTCTCGCTTCGGGTTCGGGAGGTGGCGATGATTCGCATCCTGTTCGGGTCCACGCCATCGACGTGGCGGGGCGCGGCCCTCGCGGTCGCGCTCGGCACGTCGATCCTATCGGGCGGATGCGGAGGGGGCGGCGGGGGAGGAGGCGGCGGCGGGGGAGGCGGCCCCACGTTCGACGCCCCGTCGAACCTCGCCTACTCGCAACCCGTCGCGACGTACGAGTCTCGGATCGAGATCGCACCGAACGTGCCGTCGTCCGACGGCGACGCCGTCGTCCATTACGCCGTGTCGCCCCCGCTCCCCGGCGGGCTCGTCCTCGAAACCACGACGGGCGTGATCACGGGGACGCCGCTCGTCAACGTCGACATCCACGCCGTATTCACCGTGACGGCGACCAACTTCGCCGGTTCCACGACGGCGCCGCTCGATCTGACGGTGATCCTCGCGCAGGCCGACGATCTGCGCCCGAGGACGTCATTCACCGACGACGACATCCGGTTCCTCCTGGCGAGGACCCACTTCGGCGGCACGCCCGCCGAGTTTGCACTCGCCAAGGGCATGGGCGTCCCCGCGTTCGTCGACCAGATGGTGAATTTCACCTTCGACGAAGTGTACGAGATCGAGGTGGCGAACATCCTCCGCTTTGCCGGCCTGGTCGCCGAACCGAGCCATGTTCCGCGGTACTGGCTCCACATGATGCTCGACACGCCGACCCCGTTCCAGGAGGTGATGGCGCTCTTCTGGCACGACCGGTTCGCGACGTCGGTGGCGAACGTCGAACCGGGCGCGGTCCATTGGATGCGCGACCACATCACGCTGCTTCGGCGCGACGGCAACGGCAACTTGAAGGCGCTGCTCACCGCGCTGGCGCGCAGCGACTCGACGCTGCGCTGGCTCGACGGCATCGTGAACAGCAAGATCGCCCCGAACGAGAACTTCGCCCGCGAGTTCTTCGAGTTGTTCACGCTCGGGCTCGACAACGGCTACACGCAGGCCGATATCGTCGAGGCGGCGCGGGCCTTCACCGGCTATCGGAGTCGACTGGACTTCTCGTACATTTACGGCGTCAAGTCGGAGTTCGACCCGACCCTTCATGACCCGCTCTCGAAGACGATCTTCGGCCGGACGATCGCGGCCCAGAACGTGGACGACGACTACCAGGCCGTGATCGACATCACGTTCGACAACCGGCCCGTCGCGGAGTTCCTCTGCCGCAAGATGTACGAGCAGTTCGCGAGCGCCAACCCGTCGAGCATCCCGATCGAATCGATGGCGGCGACGCTCCGCGGCGCCGGCTACGAATTGAAGCCCCTGCTGGCGCAGTTCTTCAAGTCAAGGGCGTTCTTCGCGCCTGCATCGAGGGCGCCGATCGTCAAGACGCCGGTCGAACAGATCGTCGGCTTCGTCCGCGCGACCGGGCTGGCGGCCATCGATGCATACATCCTTGGGGACGTCTACACCTCGCCGCCCAACTCGTTGCGGACGCTCGGCGCCGAACTCGAACGGCTGGGAAACCGGCCGGGGCTGCCTCCGTCCGTCGACGGGTGGCCCGTCGGCGACGAATGGCTGTCGTCCCAGCACATGATCTTTCGCCTCGATGCCATCCTCGATTGCGTCGTCGATCGGGCCGATCAGGCGGCCGCCGGGGTCGACGTGGCGAATCTGCTTCCGCCGCCCGGGCAGCGATCGGCGGGCGAGGTGGTGGACGCGCTGATCGCGCGGCTACACGTCACGGCGACCGTGGCCGAACGCCAGATCTACGTCGACTACCTGAACAGCGCGGCCGCGGCCGACGGCACGGCGATGCCGAGCGACTTCGACGCCGCGAATGCCACGCACCTATCCGAGCGCGTTCGCGGCCTGCTCTACATCCTGGCCGCTCATCCCACCTTCGCGGTTCGGTAGAAGCCCCATGAACGCATTCCATCCGTTCGACGACGAAACTCTCGCGTATCTCACGCATCGGCTTCGAAGGAAGTCCGTCACTCGCCGGGAGGTGCTCTCGCTGACGCTCGGGGGACTCGGGGTCACGGCGCTCGGCCCGCTCGCGGGACGGATTCCCATCGCGTCGGGCGCGTCGCTCGGCAACACGACGTACGTCCTCATCAATCTGGACGGCGGATGCGATCTGTTGAACGCCGTGATTCCGTCGTCGCTCTCGAACTATTTCTCGAAACGGCCGACGATCGGCATTCAGAACGCGGTCTCGCTCCCGTTGACCGGCGGTCCGAACACGACGAGGTACCGCCTGCATCCGGCGCTCGATCAGATCCATGCGATGTGGAACGAGTCCGACGTCGCGATCGTCGAGAACGTCGGGTATCCGACCGAAAATCTGTCGCACTTCGAGAGTGCCGACATCTACAGCTACGGGCTGCGCAACGGCACCGGCCAACTCGGAGCCACCGCCGCCGCGGGTTGGATGGCCCGCTTCGCCGACCGCTACGCGTCGACGCCACTCGGCGCCGTGTCGCTCGGGTTGGGGCGCCCCAAGAGCCTCTCGGGCGGGACGTCGCAGCCGCTACAGGGTTCGACGCTCGCCAACTTCAGATTCGCGGCAGATCCGTCGTTCTCGGGCAACGACAAGCTGCGCAAGAACACGATCGGCCGGGTGCTGGCGGGCGCGACCGGCGCGGGGACGCTCGGTAGCGTCCGCAACGCGATCGACCAGGGCTTTCAGTTCTCCACGCAGATCCAGAACGCCGTGGCCAACTTCTCGAGCGCGGCCGCCTATACCGGCGCCTTGTTGTCGCAGCACCTGCGCGACGTCGCGATCCTCGTCCAGGGCGGTTTCGAGACGCGGCTCTTCTACACGGGCCACGGCGGACACGACACGCACAGCGACCAACTCGCGCAGGAGGCGATCCTGTTCCAACGCCTCGACGACGCGATCGGCTCGTTCGCCACCGACATGAAGGCAATGGGGCAGTGGAACCAGACGGTCCTCTGCATCTTCACGGAGTTCGGCCGGCGCAACTACGAGAACGCCAGCAAGGGCACCGACCACGGCGGCCCCTACCCGATGCTTCTGATTGGCGGCGGGGTCAAGGCGGGCGTGTTCGGCAAGGCGCTCGAAAACTCCGATCTCCTGGGCGAGTACCCGAAGTACGGCGTCGACTTCCGCCAAGTGCATCGCGAGGTCTTGAAAGACCACTTCCTCGTCGATCCCGCGCCGGTCTTCCCCGAAGCGCAGCCCATCTCGGCGGCGCTCGGCATCATTCCCTGATCGTCACCTGATCGTCACCTGATCGCGCGAGCGCGGCGCTCACACGACCGCCGCGAGCGCGACTCCTGTCGAGCCATCGGGTTCCAAGCCGCGGACCCGTCGCGTTCCAGGTAGCGCCATGTAGTGAGCGTCCTACACCGGACGAGGCCCGCCCCCGATCCGACCGATCGGCGCGATCGGCGCCCGGGACTTGCGTCCGGGGGTCGATCGGATCTGGCTAAACCCACGACGTCACTTGGCCGTTAGGAGGGCTCGGACGTGAGACTCCCAGTTGGGACTGCGGTTGGACCCCGGATCGCTCGGGCCACCATGACACCGTCGTTCGCACGCCCACGCGGGTCGAGTCTCGTCCCCGCCGACATGTCGTTCGACGCCCCGCACGTCGGCCTGGTTCCCGAGTTTCAACGTTCGTCGTTTCCCGTCGCGGTTCCGAGGGCTCGGATCGCGAGGGGCGGGGTTGGCCGCCGTTTCCAGTTCATCCCCGATACGGGAGGTTTCGCATGATTGCCCGGTTCGTTCGCGCGGCGGCGGTCGTTCTCTCGACGACGCTCGCTCTCACGGTGTCGGTGGCGGTCACGGCGTGCGGAGGCGGAGGGGGCGGCGGGGGAGGAGGAGCGCCCGTCGGCGATCCCCCCACCGGACTCTCGTACCTGGCGCCCGTCGTCGTCTATGAAGCGCAGGTCGCGATCCCCGCCAACACGCCGAGCGTGGGCGGCGGGCCGGTCACGCTCTTTTCCATCGTGCCGGCGCTTCCGTCGGGTCTGACGCTCGATGCCACGACCGGCGTGATTTCGGGGACACCCGCGGTGGCCGCTTCCCAGTCGGTCTACACCGTCACGGCGCAGAACGACGACGGGAGCACGAGCACGCCCGTCACGTTGACGGTCACGCTCAATCGCGCCGACAACCTCGCCGCGAAGGCGTCGTTCACCGACGATGACATCCGCTACTTCCTCGGGCGAACGCAGTTCGGCCCGAAGTCGACCGATCTCGCGGCGGTCAAGGCGGTCGGCCTCCCGGCCTACGTCGACACGATGGTGGAGTACGGCTTCGACGCGGCGTTCGAGGCCAACGCGGCCAATCTGCTCGTCAACGTGTCCGACCCCGTCGGGCTCGAGGGCGGATTCCCCGGCCGTGAACAGATCGCGCGCTACTGGATGCAGATGATGTTCACGACGCCGACCCCCTTCCAGGAGGTCATGGCGATGTTCTGGCACGACCACTTCGCGGCGTCAACCACGCCGATCGAATCGTCGGCCACCGCGTGGATGCGGACCCAGATCACGCTCTGGCGCCAGCAGGGCAACGGCAACCTGCGCACGATGCTCCTCGCGATGACGCGCGATTACGTCATGCTGCGCTGGCTCGACGGCGTGTCGAACAACAAGTTCGCGCCGAACGAGAACTTCGCCCGCGAGTTCTGGGAGTTGTTCACGCTCGGCGTCGACAACGGGTACACGCAGGCCGACATCCTCCAGTCGGCCAAGGCGTTCACGGGGTACATGAACCGCTTCAATGCCGTCACGAACCAGGAGTTCGTGACGTTCGAGACGTCGCTTCACGACGCCGGCCCCAAGACGTTCTTCGGCCAGACGATCGCCGCGCAGAACGTGACCGACGACTACCAGCGCGTCGTCGACATCACCGTCGACAACCGGCCCGTCGCCGAGTTCATCAGCAAGAAGCTCTACCAGTACTTCTGCAACGCGAACCCGACGACCATCCCGACCGACGCGATGGCGGCGCTGCTCCGGACGAACGGCTACGAGTTGAAGCCGCTGCTGAAGGCGCTCTTCAAGTCGGAGGCGTTCTTCTGCCCCGCCTCGAAGTCCGGCATCGTCAAGAATCCGGTTGAGCACGTCATCGGGTTCATCCGCAGCACGGGCCTCGTCCCGATCGACCCGAAGAGCGCGGCCAACGACCCGGCCGTGTGGCCCAACAACACGCTGCGCACGCTGGACACCAATCTGTCGACGGCCGCGATGCGCCCGTCGCAGCCCCCGACGGTCAACGGCTGGCCGATCGGCGACCAGTGGCTTTCGTCGCAGAACATGCTCGACCGCGGCAACGCGATCCTCGACTGCATCCGGGACCGCACCGACCAGACCGCCGCCGGGATCAGCGTCGCGGCGCTCCTTCCGACGCCGACCGCGACGGCGGACCAGGTCGTCGATGCGTTCATCGATCTGCTCCACGTCGCTCCGACCGCCGCCGAGCGGACGACGTACATCGCCTACCTGAACAGTTCCGCGGGTGCGGGCGGCGTGCCCACCACGAGCCCGTTCAACCCGGCCGACGCCACCCACCTGAGCGAACGCGTCCGCGGATTGCTCTACATCCTCGCGCAGCACCCGACCTACGCGGTGCGCTAACCCCCGATCTCGAGCCGGAGAATCCCATGTCGAACTGCAACTGCCCCCACGACGACTCCCTCGCCCACATGGCCCATCGGCTGAAGCGAAAGGGCGTCACCCGCCGCGAGATTCTCGGCTACACGCTCGCCGGTGCCGGCCTGACGGCGCTCGGACCGTGGGTCGGGAAGATCCCGCTCGCGACCGGCGCACCCCAGGGCAAGAAGATCTACGTCCTCTTGAATCTCGACGGCGGCTGCGACACGTTGAACGCCGTCGTGCCGACCGCGCTCCCCAACTACTTCTCGCGTCGCCCGACGATTCAAGTCACGGGATCGTTGCCGCTGGCCGGCAGCCCCGCGTCCATGGGGCTCGGTCTCCATCCGTCCTTCGCCAACCTGCTGACGATGTGGAACGACGGCGATCTGGCGGTCGTCCAGCGCGTCGGCTATCCGAACCCCAACCAGTCCCACTTCGAGAGCCAGGACATCTACAGTTACGGCGTGCGCAGTTCCTTCGGGGCGCTCGGGATCCCGACGAGTGGCTGGATGGCGCGCTTCGCCGATCTCTACGCGCCGACGCCGCTCGGCGCCGTCGCGCTCGGCGTGGGTCGTCCGACGAGCTTCGTCGGGGGATCCTCCAACCCGCTGCAGGTCTCGAGCCTGTCGGGATTCCGATTCCGATCCGACTCGGGCAGCACCGCGATCGTCAACAACGACATCCTGCGCAAGAACACGATCAAGAACATCCTGGCGGCCGCCTCGACGACGGGAACGCCCGGCGGCGTGCGATCGGCGCTCGATCAGGCGCACTCGCTCTCGGGGCAGATCCAGACGGCGGTCAGTTCGTTCACGAGCGTGGCGACCTATGCGAACACGACGGTCGCCCAGCGACTGAAAGACGTCGCGATCCTCGTCCAGGGGGGCTTCGAGACCCAACTCTTCTATACGGCGACGGGCGGCTTCGACACGCACAGCGATCAGGGCAACCAGGCGGGCTATCAGGCCGGGTTGTTCACCGACATCGACAACGCGCTCGCCGCCTTCAAGGCCGACATGGTCGCGATGGGACAGTGGGACAACACGGTCATCTGCATGTTCACGGAATTCGGTCGCCGCACGTACGAGAATGGCAGCGGCGGCACCGACCACGGCGGCCCGTTCACGATGATGCTCGCGGGCGGCGCGGTCAACGGCAGCGCCGGCAACGGGCCCACACTTCAGAACAGCGACCTCGCGGTCGGAACCGAGTTCCCGACCTACGGAATCGACTTCCGCGACATCCACCGCGAGGTACTGAACGACCACCTGGGCGTCAATCCGACACCCGTCTTCCCCGAGACGCAGCCGTTGAACGGCAACGCGGCGGTCGTCTAATCCCATGCGCATTCATGGCTTTACCGGCGTCTCGCTCCTCCTCGTGGTGGGCAGCTGCGGCGGGGGCGGCGGGGGTGGCGGCGGTACGCCTCCCTTAAGCCTCGTCTACACGACGCCGACGGTCGTCCTTCGCCAGGATGGCGCGCTGGCGCCCGACCTGCCGATCACGACGGGCGGCACGCCGACCTCGTACACCGTCACACCGTCGCTCCCGACCGGGTTGACGCTCGATCCGACG
>JANNRO010000157.1:0-2886 GCA_031401505.1 Planctomycetia bacterium | reverse complement strand
CCGACCTGTACAACGACGATTCGGGGAGCGGGCATAGCGGCGAGGTTGCCCCGCTGCGGGGGCCACCGCCCGCCCGCGTCCCGTGTCGGTCGGGGCCGCGACACTCTCCCGGTCGAGCCCGTCCGCCGGCTGATCCCCGCCGGTCCCGCGGCCCGCCCACGCGGGGCTCGACGTCGACGGGGGCGACGGAGGGCAAACAGTGGCGATCGACTTGCTCGGCGCTCTCGGGACGGTCGGCGGGTGGATCGGGCGGATGATCGGACGGAGGGTTCGTCTCCGTGTCGAAGCTGGGGCCGCGTGGACGGAAGCCGGCGACGTTGGGGTCACGATCAGCGCAACGAACCTGAGTTCGTTTCCTGTCACCGTCGAGGAACTCGGGATCGTCCTCCTCGATGGCCGACGGGCTCTCCTGAATGCGCACCAGCGGACGTTGGACGGACGAACGTTCCCGGTGCGCGTCGAAAGCCAAGAGCGCATCGTAGTCTTCTGGCCGGGTTCACGTCAGACCACCGACCTCCTCGCCCGCGCGGCCACGGCGTACGCGAGGACGTCGTGCGGCGTCAGGCGCACGGGCCACTCCGAGAGCTTCCCGCAAGTGGTCGAAATCGCCCGCGAAGTCGCAGGCGCAGCCCAATAGCGCCTCGCCCGCATCAGGCGATGGAGGAACTTCCGTGCCCATGACTCCGATGGATCGATTCGCGAAGAACGGCGAGAGCTTCGCCTCGCTGACGAACCGCCTTCGAACGGCGCTGCCGTCGGTCGACGGGTTGGACCCGCAGCTCGTCAGGCACTTGGACCGAATCGCGCAGGTCCTACAGGAAATGGCAGGGTCCATCTCCATCCTCAGCCAGTCAGTCGGCCGTGGCGTCCCGACCACGGGGCATCAGAATCCACCCCGATCAAAGGGCGCTCCCCCCACTTAGCGGCAGCCCGAGCCTCTGCACGCCACGGAGACGGTGCCGAAGCGCAGGTCGCCCGGAGCGTGGCGACGCCGCGAGCGCGCAAAATGGGCAGCGATGGCAGCCTTCCCGGGTCGGATTTCGCCGACGTCGCCGCGAGCGACGGGAGGCGGCAACCGCGCCGGCCGCTGCTCGAGGTCGGTCGCCGGGACCGAAACGATTCCGCGAAGCGGCTCCCGGTGCTTGGCTTGCCCTATCGCGATCGACACGCGACCGGAGCCCGAGCCATGAACGATTCCCCGCTGCTTCGCGTCGTCGACGCCTTGGACCCCGACGCCCGGCGCAACGTCGCCGTGGGCGCTCTCGTCAGCACGATCGTCGGCGCGGGCACCGCGATCGTTCGCCTCCTCGAGGAGCGGACGTAGGATTCGCCTCGATCGGCGTCTCGTGGATCGTCGAGAGCTCGGTCGCGAGATCGAGCGAACGCCGTAGCAGTCCTCGATTCAAGCGACCTTCGGGCGGTGCGATCGGCTGACGCCGCTCGGCGCCGCTCTCGCGTCTCGACGATCACGCCCCCGGATCGGCCGGCGGCGAGTCATGCATTTTCCCCTCCGGGGCCGACAGTCGCGCGGATGTCGGCCACGTCCGATAAGATCGCCGCCGGTCCATCCCAAACAAACTTGGATCTTCGCGTCGAGTTGGAGATACGGCACAATCCCGCCGGACGTCCTCGAGACGAGGGTCTCGATCTCGCGAGCGGTCTAGGGCTGGAAGGGAGACGCGGAGGGCGTGGGCAGACGTGCGTAGCATCGTCGCTTGGAAGTTCACCTATCGGGCCGTGGTCGCGGTCCAACTTCTTCTCGGCGGGTTCGTACTGCTGATCGGCGTCGCGCTGGCAGTTCAGAGGAGCGCTTGGTGGACCCAGCAGTTCACCGGAATCGCTGGTCCGCTCGGCTGGCTACAGGACGCAGCGCCGATCGCGACGGCCCCGCTGACGGCCGCCGTCGGAGTCGCGGCGCTCCTGCGACGGATGATCGGTCCACCATGGGTCTGGCGGGCGATGAAGAAACTCCTCGACCGATGGCAAGAAAGCACGATGGAAGGTCGGGACGGCGAGCCGCATTTCCACAGAGCAACGTTGTTCCGCGCGACTCGGCTGTGGTTTCGATTTCGCAAGTCATGGTTTCCGATCCAGCTATGGCCGTGGAGTCGGGTGCTGGTGCCAGTTCTTCGATCAGGGCATCTGACGCAGAAGTGCAAGTCCTGGTTCCGCATCCCGGACGACGGAAACTGCGAGGGAATCGCTGGTTTGGCCTACAGCCAGGGCCAAGTCTGGGCCAGCAACCTCCCGGACGTCTCCGGCGCCGCCGTTTCCGAGGAGGACCTGAAGCGGTACGCCCAAGAAACGGCCGTGAGCCTCGATCGCCTGCGAGAATCCAAGCCCCGCGCCCGGTCGTTCTTCGGAATCCGGATCGAAGCGAACGACGAGAAGTGGGGTGTCGTGGTCCTGGACAGTCGTTCGACGAAGCCGATCGCGGAGCGCGCCGACCGCGAGACGCGGGGCTACGCTCTAGGTCTGACGGTTCTGATAGAAAGGAAGCCGTGATGGCCACTTGGCATCGAATTCCTCCCGAGACGATCCGACAAGAGCGCCTCCAGGTCGTTGGTGGCGTGACGTTCAAAGTGTCCGCGTCCCCTTACGACGTGCCGGAGGCGTTTCGTCACTTCTACGACTCGAAGATCGGGCGGCATGTGATCGAGTTTCGGTACCTCACGGACGAGAAAGAGCGACGGCAGCCGGTCGACGAGGTGATTACATTTGTGCTTGGCAAGAACACTAATCGGCTGCTGCGCATTGAGATTGACGTGCGGAAACTCGCGGAGAAGACACTCCGCGCCGTACTTCCCCAATTGAACAGAATGCTGGAGCGCTACACGACGACGTACAACGATCGGGCTGCGAACTACCAGGCGGCGGAGCAGTTCC
>JANNRO010000156.1:0-7160 GCA_031401505.1 Planctomycetia bacterium | reverse complement strand
CATGTAGAGGTACTCGCACCGTCGCTTGTCGAGCCAGGCCTGCTCGATGCTGTCGGTCGAGGCGAACCGTTCCGTCATGTGGACGCCGGTCACGAGGTTGCGGATCTTCGCCTGGACGAACGCCCGGAGATTTCCCGGCGTGCGGTGAGTCACCTCGACCGCCATCCAGAGGGCGTTGCGGTAGGAGATGATCGTGCCCTTGCGCATGTCGTTCGCGTTCATCGGCGTAGGAGTCCTCGGGGAGCCCCGGAAGGTACAGCGGTCCCGTCGGCCGGAGAACCCCTGTGCCGAGCGCTCGGACTCCCCGCGGACGACCGCTCCCCCACGCGTGGCCCGAACGAAGCGAGGCCGGCCGGACGTCGTCCGGCCGGCCTCGGGGCGCCCCGCTTGAGGAGGGCGCGTCGGGATCGAAACGCCGACGCCCTAGCGAATCTCGGCGTTGTAGCGCACCTGCGTGCGGTTGACGTATTCGACCGCGAACGACTGGAGCTTCGGCGTCGTCTTCCAGATGTTCTCGAACGCCGGCTGGTCGAGAGACTCGCCGTCCTCGAAATCCTGGGCGAGGTACGAGCCCGCGGTGTAGTCGAAGTAGACGCGGAACTCGGCGGTATCGGCCTCGAAGTCGAGCTGGTTGGCCGCCTCGGCCGTGTCGAAGACGTAGAGATACTTCTTCGGCGTGTCCTTCGCGTCGGCCGGGAGCGTGCCACGGGTGCCGCGCAGATCGACGATCGACTTCGAGTCCCACGGCACGCCCTGATCGAAGCGCGCGACGACGATCACGTTGCGCTTCACGGCGCCTCGACCCGATCGCCCACCCTTCGCGTCGGACTTCATTTCCTCGGTCTTGTCGTCGGGCCGGTACTCCCAGCGCACCGCACGCCACTGCGCGTTGCGCACCGTCTTGGCGAACTCGAGGTACGCGCTTTCGGGGTGGTCGTGGACGCCCGCGAACGCGGTTCCGTCGGCGCCGCGCCGCGGCGTGTACCGATCCCAGTATCGCGACGGCTGCCAGAGGATCAGATCCCCGGTCTCGTGATTCGTGATGTCGGTCCCGAACCGACCCCTCAGCAGACCCCGACCGCGCGTGCTCGTGTCGCCGTCGAGCGACTCGGGCATCACGATCCCGGAGGTGTTGATCGCCGTGTAGTGGACGATCTCGACCGAGTCCTCGCCGACGATGCGGACGGTGCCCTCTCGCGGCCAGCCCGTGGTGCGCCGCATCGCGATCTGGGCCGACTCCCGGCTGACCGAGCCGTCGACGGCCGACACCCACATCTCGGGCACGAACCGCGCGGTCGTCAACGACGCATGCGGGCGCGCCTTCGTGCCGTACGCGCCGCGGCGGCAGTCTTCGAGCACGAGTTTGTCACCGCCCTCGGTGTGGGTACCGCGATAGACGATCAGCTCGCCATCGACGTCGATGACGCCGACGTCCTTGTCGTAGCCCTGGATTCCGACGAGCGAGTCGGTCGGCGGGATCGCACGGAGCGTCAGTTCCTTCGTCTTCGACGTGATCGTCTCGGTGTTGGTCAACTGCGCCATCGGCAGGCTCGCGTCATGGCGCCAGATGAACAACTCGTCGAAGAAGGCCTTGACGACGTCTCCGCCGCCGACCTCGTTCTTGCCGAAGGTCACGTTCTCGCCGTGCTCGTCGGGCATCTCGCCGCTCGGGAACTTCATGAGGCGCGTCTTGCCCCGGTAGTCGACGAGATACTGGTCGTTGTCCACCTTGTACGTGTCGCCCTCGATGAACTTCTCGAGGCAGAGCCACGACGTGCTGCGCCGCAGCACCGCGATCTGTCCGGTCGCGACCTCCGCGGCCTGCGCCCAACGGACGCGACGCGCCTCGCGGCGCGGCGCTTCCACGCCGGTCGAGAGCGTCACCTGGTCGTTGAAGCCCGGCGCCGGGCCGCCGATCGGCTGGCCCGTATCCTCGTGCTTGCGCAGCACGCGGAAGCAGGGAAGGAGGAGCGCGTCGTCGGGATTGGTCGGCGCCCCGCGACGCGCGCGCTCCCTCGTGTCGCTGACGCCGCGGAACGGGAACGTCGCGCGGAGGTCCTCGATGTACGGGATGTTCCCGGTCGTCGTGGAGCCGCCCGAGCCCGTGTCCGTGGGCGCCGGGTCGGCCGGCGGACGCAGGCCGGGCGGTACGCCGGCGCTGCCGTCGACGGGTGTCGTCGGAGAGGTCCCTCCACCACCCGACTCGTCGGGAACCGGCTCCCGCCCCGTGCCGGGCGGGATGGCGCCGCCGGGCCCCGCCGAGTCGCCGGCCAGGACGGGACCGGCGCCACGCGCCGGGAACGGTCGTCCTTGCGCCAGGATTCCTCGTCCCGGTCCGAAGCCTCCGCCCCCCTCCGGCCGGGCTGCGAGCGTCGCGCCATCCGACGGCGGGCGCAGGCCCGGCGGAATCGCGCCGCCGGGATTGCCGGGCGTCGGATTCGACGGAACCGGAACCGGCGCAGGGGCCGGAGTCGGCGTCGGGGTGGTGGGTGCCGTCGGATCGGGAAGCGGCAGCGTATTGCCTCCGGTACCGCCGTTGGGCAGGAGTTTCGGCCCCATCAAACTCCCGGTTCCCGCCAGCGCCGTCAGGGCCGCTTGTTCGTCTCGAACGAAGAGCAGACGTCCCGACGCGCGCGTGCGGTCGAGCGAGTCATATCGGATCACTTCCGTCGGACTCGGAGTGATGGTGTCGGTCCCGACCGCCACGCGCGGCGCGTTGTACGCGTCGTTGCCACCCGGAGCCCCGTCCATCGGGTACTTGTCGAGTGCGGTCTTGTCGTTGGCATCGTTGGCGGGATCAAAATAGTCGAAGCCACCCGTGCCGCTGCTCGTACCGACGAACGAGATCGGAGCCATGCGCGTCACGACCAGGCCGGGGAGCTCGGTGCCGTTCGCGCCCCCGAGGAAGACCTTCGTCGCCATGAAGAACGGCGTGCCGGAATCCTGATGCAGCGCCGTGCTCTGGTAGCGGGTGATCGACATGGTCACGCCCGAGCGCTTGTAGTAGACGACCTCCCACCCGCCGACCTTGGGAACGTCGAGCGTGCCCGAGCCGGAACTCGGAGGACGCGTACCGGGCGGCGGAACCGAGCCACCCGGAGCCGGAGTCCCGGGCGTGGGAGCAGGTGTCGGGGTAGGGGTCGGGGCGGGCGTACTACCAGTCCCACCCGGACGTCCGCCGGTCACGCCGCCGACGGGCCCGGGCCCATTCGGCCCACCCGCCGGAGCGCCGACCAGCACGCCGCCCCCGCCCGGCGATGCGACATAGCTGACGCCCGGAGGTAGCGCGGTCGGCGCCGAGGCCAGCAACGCACCCGACGTCGTTCCGCCACCCATGTCGAAGTCGGTGCTCGTCAGGATCGCGTAGCCCTGGTCGTTGAACGTGTTGGCCTGATTCTCGGCCGAGCCGGCGTTGCTCATCACGAACGGCGTCGCCGTATCGTTGGTCTCGTCGACGCCGATCTCGAGCGTCACGTCGAACGACGTCTCGTCTTCCTTGGCACCGACGAACGTGTACAGAACTCCATCCGGATCCGTGTAGTGGGCCTCGTCCTTTTCGTAGGCGACTTTCATGAAGCCCCATTCCGACCACGGGCGACCGTCGAGCGCCGCGCCTCCCTTGCGCAGGTCGAGCAGCAGCGGATGCGAGTAGCCGACCATCTTGACCGGCGTGTGCTGACTCCAATCGCGGGCCGCCGTACCGCGGGCGCCCCGGAAGCAGTCGGTGAAGCCACTGGCCGTCATCGTGTCGTACTCGATGATCTCGTCACCGATGACGATCGCGCCCGGAGCCACGAACCCGTCCGTGTCTTCCACCTGGAGCGAAGTCGCGTCCTTGCCGACTCCGGCCGAGAGTTCGGTGATGCCGCGATGCCGTCCGACGGAGAGCCCGTCGATCAGCAGCGTCATCTGCGCCGGATCACAGCCGCGCGCCATCGCGTGCAGGTGATACCAGGTCTCGGTCGAATACCCGAGCCGCTGGAGCGGTACGTAGATCTCGGCACCCCGTTCTTCGAGCGTCGAATCGCTGACGCGAAACACGAGTTCCTTGCCCGCCCCGCCCTTGCCGTCCTGGACGAAGAGCGAGACGCGATTGCGGAAGTTGTCGTGCCCCGTGTCGAAGGCGAACCAGTTGCCCGAACTGTACGGCTTCATCCACATCGACACCGTGAACGGATGGACGTACGGGTCGGCCAGACCGCTCTTGCGGATCGTCTCGTTGACGGGCTTGGAGTAGGCGCCGCCATCCTCCGTCAGGTGGCCCTGGGCGTACCGCGACTTGTCGAAGTGCTCCTCCAGCGTGGGCGAGCCGGGTAGCCGGACGCGCATCGGCTGGATTCGCACGTCTCCGAGGTCGCCGCCGGCCGCGGGATCGCCGTCGAGGGTGCTGGGGTAGATCTTGTTCTCGACCATCTGCTGCGCGCGGCCGCGCGGCTGGTCGTGGTAGTTCTTGTCGGTGACGTACGCGACGTTGAACGGAAACGTCTCGACGTACTTGCCGCCCGAGCCCTGCGCCAACGGCGCCTCGAAGTCCATCTGGCTGTCGAGCGTCCACGTCGTCGCCTGATCGGCGCCGATCTCGACCACCTGGCGCAGCGCGGCCTCGGCGATCTTCTCGCCGCCGGCATTGTTGATCACGGCGCGCCCCTCGATCGTGTACACGTCGAGGGTGCGGAAGCAGAACGGCGCCGTTCCGAACGCCAACTCGGCGTCGTGCGGGTTCATCGCGTTGCGCACGAGGGCCGACACCTGCTTCTGCGTCAGGCGGTTCTTGTCGGACATGTCGTTGAAGTAGCGGGCCACGTCGGCTGCGTCGCGGAACGGTCCGCCGCGGCGAAGCTGCTGCTCCCCCTCGATCAGCGCCTGACCCGCGCGGCTCTTGATGATGTCGTCGGCGAGATCGAGCGCGAGCTTGGGCGTGATGACGTCCTTCGAGAGATCCTCGACGCCGCGCAGGCGCAGATTGCCCATCACGGCGGCCAACACCGCCCGCGAAGCGGTGTTGATGTTGATCGGGTACGGTGCCAGCGGTTGGACCTGCGTCTTCAAGCCCGCGTACGTGCGCCCCTCGGGAATCTTTCCGGCCGACGTGAACATCGACCCGATCTGCCCGCCCTTGTCGTCGCCCGTGTGTCCGACGATCAGGTAGTCGAACCGAATCCCGTCGGTCACGCGCACGATCGTGCCCGGGTTGAAGTTGGCCGAACTGCCGCCGATCCAGATGCGGTCGCGCACCTTGATCGTCTCCCCCGACCCGTCGGCGGAGTTTTCCGGCAGCTCGTTGATCACCAACTGTCCGTCGAGGAACGTCTCGGCACCCTCGCGCCGGCTCCAGACCGTGACGAACGGGATCAACGACTCGAGTCGATCCGAGTCGATGACGCCGCCCGCACCCCAGCCCTGGATCGTCTTCAAGTCCTCGAGGTTGCGGAACGACGTCAATTCGCCGGGCTGGGCGTTGACGAGGTGCGTCGCGAGCTTCCACGCCGTGTAATCGATGACGATCTCGCCCTTCTTGTGCTCGGCGCCGGGACCGTTGTCGCGCAACGGCGTCGTGTCCCGCAGCGCGCCCCGGCGGCAGTCCCTGAACGTCGTCCCGTCGAACGCGCGATACTCGACGACTTCCGAGCCGATCCGAATCCAGCCACCCTCGCGGCGAAACGGCGTCGGCGCCGAAGGATCGTTGGGCATGACGCCCTGGATCACGATCTCGCCGGACGACCCGTCGAGATCCTGTGCGAGCGTGCCCGAGCCGAGGAGGTTGCCGAGCAGATACGGCGACGCACCGTTCGGATTGGCCAGCGCGTTCGAATCGATCACCCGCCACGACCAGATCGAACCCCGGGGATCTTCGAGACTGGTCGAGAACGTCGACGTGCCCGGGGCGGCCGTCCCCGAGCGCATGTAGTCGGCGATCGCCTGACGGAACGACGGCGGCGGAGTGATTTCGTCGAGCGAATCGACGCGCTCGTCGCCGAACGAACCCCCGCCGGCCCCCGGACGCTTGCGCGCCTCTTCCTCATAGCCCGCGAACGTGCGATGGAGATACGACGTGACGGCGCGACAGACGAGATCGGCTTCGAACAGGGCACGGCTGCGCGCAGCGCTCGACTCCGTGCGATCGCGACCGAGTTTCTGCGAAATCACGAACGGAATGGCGATGAGGATCAACGCCACGAGTACGGTGACGACGGAGAGGATGGCCACGCCCTTCTCGGCCGCCCTCCGGATCGGGACCCGGGTACTCCGGACGGGATCGCCACGGCCCCGGTTCGAGGGGCTGCCCATGCGTCGTTCGCCGCTCATGATGATCTCCGCTCGAGCCGGCAACCCGGCCGAAACACCTGACCCGGTTGCTCGAAACTCAGTACGACGAGAACCCCTGACGACATCCGCGACGAGATCCGAAAAAACACGCACGCCCATGGCCGCCTACTTTCGCCCGGCCGCGCCGGGACTTCCTGTCAAATCCGACGAAAATGTCGCGCCCTCGAACCAGATCGTCGCCCCGGACCCTCGCGCCGACCAGGAGAGGATGAGGTCCGACGACGACGAAGCGGCGCTTGCGAACGACGCGGGCAAGTCGAACACGACGCTTCCGAGCACGGAGTCGTCGAATTTCGGTCGCTTCGCGCCACCCTTCGGCGTGCCGGATTCGGCGCTCGATCGAGGCGCCCCGAGCGTCACGGTCCGCTCGACGCCCCTTATTCCATCGGAACCGGCTCCATCGGAAGCGGCTCCATCGGAACCGGCCCCGCTGAGATCGATCCCGTCGAGACGGACGACGACGCCCGAGTCTACGGGGCCGTTCCCCGACGCGCCGTCCCCCGACGCCGCCACTCGAAATCGAACTTCGAGCCGCCGCGCCGCGTAGATCGGTGCGTCGGCCGGCCAGGACACCCGTCCCGTGGCGCCGGCGTCGAGATCGAACCGGATGACCGGGAGACCGCCGACGTCGTCGCGCGATCCCCGCGCCATCCCCGGCGCGGAAGGCACGATCCCTGTGTGGTCGGATCGAACTGTGTGGTCGGATCGAACGGCGTCGTCGGATCGAATTCGCCAGCGTCGAGCCCCGACCCGGATGGCGTCTTCGACCCGTCGCCACGGCTCACCGAAAAAATCGAGATCTCGAAACGCCGCATCCGGGGCCGTACCCGGAG
>JANNRO010000155.1:0-11036 GCA_031401505.1 Planctomycetia bacterium | reverse complement strand
GGGTGCGCTGGCGCGAGCGCGCGCCTATCACCGCTATCGCGACGTGATTTTCGCGTCCGCAAGCCCGCCGATCGGCGCGCAGCCGATCTTCCTGAACGGCGCGATGCATACCGACGGCAGCGTGATCTCCCAGGTGTTCGTCCCGAATCCGGAGGAGCACTTGACGCCCGCATTGCTCGCCGCCTACCGGGCGCTGGCCGAGCAGCGTTCGCCCGGTCGAGGCACGCTGCTGCGCGTGGACGTCATTCTGAACGGCCTCCTCAAGAGTCGCGCGAAGTGCATCGGTAACGGCGCCATCCCGATCGGGGAGCGCACGGTCGATCTCTGGCTGACGAGCGCGGCGCACGGCTCGCTCTGGTACGTGTACGCGTTGACCCAGAGCCGCCACGGGCACTTCCGGCTGCTCGCGATCCCGGAGGCGCACCGCACCGCGGCAGAGGACGCGCTCGCCTTCGACACGGCGTTCATGCGCACGCTCTACGCAGCCGGCGTCGAGGCGGGGCGAAGCGCGTCGTCTTGGACGTCGACTCCGACACCGATCGACGAGGACTGAACGAGCGGCGTCAGCGCCGGCGCTTGGCCTTCGCTCGATCGACCGCCGAGGCGATGCCGCGCTCGGGCGCAGGTACGGCCGTCGGCGGTAGCCCCGGCTCGGTCGACCGAGCGTCGGACGCGGGTCCCGTCGCCGAATCGAGCGCGGGACCTGCGTCTGAAGATCGCGGTTCGCCGGCCGTGGCCGTGGCCGTGGCGGTGGCCGTGGCGGTGGCGACCATCGATCGGCGACGAAGGCTTCGCAACCAAAGCACCCCGGCCTGGAATCGCGGTCTCCACGCCGTGCGGCGCGCGAGGATCTCCAGCACGAACGCGACGATCGCGACGACCAGACAGGGAATGACCAGGGAACGAATCGTCCCGCCTTCGCGGGTCCCGTCGAAGAGCGACCCCGTCGCCGGATCGAGTCGGCCGTCACCGGCCTCCACGATCGCGCGGAGTTGGCGGTCCCCTTCCAACGAGTCGAGTCGCGGCTCGAACTCGGGTGAGTACGGCATCATCAGGGGCGCTGTTCGGAGTACCTCACCCGACGCGGTCGAAACGACCACGCGACGCGCGCCCTCCGAATCGATGTCGAAGGTCGCCTCGAGACGCGCGTCGCCCGTGCGTCGAAGCGCCAGTTCCTTGGGCTCGCCGCTCGATCCGACCCACGTCGCTTTGACTCCCGCGAGCAGCGCCTCGCGTCCCTTCTCGGCCTCGACGACGATCGTGCCTTCGTGGCCGCGCCGCGTCGCCTCGGCATAGAGATCGCCCGACGCCGCGACACCCGACGTCCAGCGCACGGTCGTCGCGAAGAGGTCGGCGTAGCGATCCCACGTCGCGAATCCGCCGGACAGCGGGCCGTCGGCGACGCCGAGGAAGGCCGCGACGCGCCCGAGGCCCGCCTGGTGGTACGAGAGGATCGGCGCCCGCTCGGCGTCGGCGGTCGCGATCGCCACACGAGCCCCGGGCTTCGCGTACGCGATGTCGTAACCGTCAATCGACGGAGGAGTCAATCCCGAGAGCGCGCCGAGCAGCGCCAAATCGGGCCGGACGGCGAGAGGCGTCGTCTCCTCGACCAACGCCGACTTCGCGACCTGGATCGTTTCCTCGGCGAAGACGCGGGGGAGGTCGGCGGGGTCCGCCGTGAACGTGCACCGTCCGCCACCGTCGGCCGCGATCCGACGCAGGAATGCGGCGTCGGAGTCCCTGTCGGTGCCGAGCCCGATCACCGACACCGTGACGCCGGCCTTCACGAGGTCGGGCACGAACTTCGCCAAGTCGCCTGGTTCCTCGGCATCGTTGGAATCGGCGAAGAGGACGATGTGCCGCACGGCGGGGCCGGCCTTGGCGAACTGACCCGCCGCCGCGTGGATCGCGGTCGAGGTGAAGATGCCACCCCCCATCGACTCGATCGACCGGATGCGCGCGGTGATGCCGAGCTTGTCGACGACCGGGCCCATCGGCACGACGAGGTGCGGAGACGAATCGACCGCGATCACCGCGACCTGATCGAGCGCCGACAACAGTTCGACCGCCGCCGCGGCCCCGAGATTGGCCAGGTCCATCTTCGTGCCCCCGCCCGCGACGGGGACCGCCATCGACCCCGAACGGTCGAGCACGATCGACATCGCGAGCGCGAACTTGCGCCGCTCTTCGCGCAATTCGAGCGAGACGGGCAAGATCTCGCCGATCCGCGACCGGTGGTAGCCGCCGGGACCGAACGACGATCGCCCGCCGGTCATCAGGAGCCCGCCGCCGAGATCGGTCACGTAGTGGGCGAGGATGCCGAGCGACTTCGACGGCAGCGATCCGGCGGCCACGTCCTCGAGAACGACGGCGCGAACGCCGTCCAATTCGTCGAACGTCGAGGGTGCACCTTCGGGCGCCACGACGGCCACCGAAAGCCCGGCGGAGGCGAGGCTCCGGGTCAATCGATCCTCGCGACCCTGCGGTGTGACGCACAGGACGCGTAGCGGCCCCGCGACCCGGACCAGTGCCTTCGCACGATCGTTTTCGGGCACGCGATCGTCGAGTCCGTCGAGCACCAGTTCGTACGCGTGGACCCCGGGCTCGATGATGCGATCCCGAAACGAGAGTCGGTCGAGTCCGGCCCGAAACGCCCGACGTCCCTCGACCAGCACCTTTCCATCGCGAAACAGGCGGAAGGGAACCTCGACGGCGTTTTCCGACCGCACCCAGGCCGCGAACTGGAACGGCTCGCCCAGTGCCGTCTCGGACGGAGGTTCCAATTCTTCGACCGCGGTGTCGTTGACCGCCTTGCGTCGAACGGGCACCGCGTCCACCCGCACGCCACGACGGGCGGAGCGCCGCGCCGACGCGCCGGCGTCACCGGCGGTCGCCTCTCCGTCGGACACGAGCAGGATCGAGCCCGGTCGATCCGGCGGGATGAGCGCCGCCGCGACGTCGAGGGCCGAGGCGATGTCCGTGCCGTCCCCGTCGATCGCGCGCACGAACGGCCCGCGATGCCAGCCGTTCGTCGGCGCCGACTCGATGGCGGACGTCCTCCCGAAGACGACGACGCCGACGCGGTCCTTCGGCCCGGCTTCGCGCGCGGCGCGGTCGAGGAGTTCGTCGATCGAGGCCATCGCATCCTGCGAAATCGAACGCGAGCGATCGATCACGACGACGAGGTCACGCCCCTCCTCGCGGCCTCGCACGGTCGGCACGGCCAGCGCGGCGCCGAGCGCCAGCGACACGACGACGCGCAGCGCCGTCGCGGGCCAGGGTCCCGCGACGAACCATCGGCGCAGGAACGCCGCAGGTGCGAGTGCGAGCAGCAGCGCCTCGGGGTGGAGAAAACGGATCACGGGCGGCGGCTCCGGGACGAATCGGCGCCCGATCGATGCCCGACCCGCTGACCCTCCCACCAGACGGCCGCCGCGAGCAACAGCAGCGCCACCACACCGATACGCGTCTCGACTCCGGTCGAGCCGAGGAGTGTCACGTCGTCGGAGCGGCCGGCGGCATCGGACGGAGGTCCCGTCGCCGAACCGGGCCGCGACCCCGTCGCTGCGCGACGCAGATCGGACTCTGCCGAGTCGACGAACGCCGCCGACCACGCGGCGTCGAGGCTCGCGAGGCCGGTCAACCGATGGATGCCCGCCTCCTCGGCGTCCCATTGGGCGAGCCGTCGCCCCGAGAGCCGGACGCTCGCGCCCGAGGGCGTAACCAGCCGGACGCTTCCGGCCGTCACGGCGTCGAAGCCGTGGCGCAACGCCATCGTGTCGCCGACCTTCACGTTGGGCTCGACGACGCCCGGCAGTCCGCGACGCACCTCCTCGACGAGATTGGCCATCAGGATCGGCCAGTCGGCGCTTTCGAGCAGCGTCGAGCGGACCGGATCGACGTTCCATCGGACGACGGTCCCGTCGGGAGTTCGATCCCGCGCGAGCAGCACCTGCTCGGAGGCGAACACGAGCGGACGACCCGCGACGTCGCCCCGGCCGGCGCTCCAGACGACGCCTTCGAGCGTCATGCCTTCGAGGAGCGGATCGCGGCGCTCGCGCAGGAACGGTCCCAGCCAATCGTCTCGCTCCGTGCCCGGCATCGAAAGGACGAGGCGCATCCCTCCGATCGGCGGCGGCGCGTCGTCGCCCGCGATCAGGAACGTCGCCTTCGACGCATCTCGTTCGAGCGCGACGTCGGGAAGGATGCGCGCGAGTCGCGAAAGCCCCAGCCGATCGGCGACGTCGGCGGCGAGCGTCCACCCGAGGAGCACGGTCCGCCTCGGCGTCGGCAGCAGCGTGACCGACGAATCGACGGCCAGCGCGTCGGCCGAGAGTTCGATGCGCAGCGGCAACTCGACGCGGGGCAACTCGATCGAGAATTCGGACGGGTGGGCCGGGTCGAGTCGAACGGGGCGACTCACGAGCTCGCGCACGGTCTCCCCGGCGATCGCGCTCACGCGCGCCGTGGCGTCGATCGGTCGAAGCGAGTAGGCGCGCAACGCGAGACGGATCGTCTCCTTCTCGCCCCTCGTCTCTCGGATGGCCGAAACGATCGCGACGTTGTCCGACGCTTCACCGACCGACTCGACGTCGATCGAACTCGGTGGATCGGCCACCTCGCGATCGGTCACGAAGAGCACGCGCCCCTTCGGCCCCGCGAGATCGAGCGCCAGTCCGAGAGCCGGTCGTTCGTCATGCGACGTTCGGCGGGGCGACCAACGCGCGAGCGCATCCAGCGCGACCGAAGGTGGGACGCGGGGCCCCGCGAGCACGTCCGGGCGCGCGCCCGTCGTCACGATCGAGACGACGGCACCCGAACCCACCTCGGAAACGCGACGGGACACGAGATCGACGGCTCGCTCCCGGACCGCCCCCTTCGCCGTGTGCCCGGACATCGACGCCGAGTCATCGAGCACGACGACGAGGTGGTCGGGGCGCTCGCGGACGCCGAACTGCGGCTCGGCGATCAGGAGCGCCAGCACGGTGGCGGCCGCCAGTTCGAGCCAAAGCGACGCGGAGCGCCGGAGCGGCTCGATCGTGCGTCCGGCGGGTGTCGCCCGCACTTCGTCGGCGAAGAGGAACAGGCCCGCGACGCGCCGTTCCTTGCGCCGGCGACGCAGCAGGTGGAGCACGACGATCGCGGGGAGGGCCAGGAGGGCGAGCAGTCCGAGCGGATTTCCGAACGACATCACGCGGGTTCCAACACGCCCTGTCGGGCGAGGTCGTCCCGGAACATGACGGCCGCCTTCGCGGCGGCGACGCGGGCGTAGGTCGCGCCGACCGAGCGGGCGGCCTTCGAAACGGCCGTGCTCAATCGACTGAGCCGCTCGCGATAGCGCGTGATCGTCGGCGCATCGAGCCGGAGATCGAGGCGCGAGCCTTCGTTCTCGGCATCGAGCAGCAACACTGCATCGTCGGTCTGTGGATCGATCTCCCACGGGTCGAGCAACTGGATCACGTAGAGGTGCGCGGCGCCCGCCGCCAGCGCCCGGATTTCGGGGAGGGGGTCGCTCGGCACGAGGAAATCGGAGATCACGACCCGCAGGCTGCGGGGGCGAAGCGGCGCGCGGGGACGCAGCGGGGCGTCGCCCCGACCCTCGAGCCGAAGCGGCACGTCGGGCTCGAGCAGACCGGCATCGGCCGCGAAGCGTTTGACTCGACCGCCCGCCCTCGACGCCCAGTGTTCGAGCGCGTCGGCGAGATCGGCGAGTGACGAGGCCTTCGCAGGCGTGACGCCCATCGACGCCGACACGTCGATGACCAGATCGAGGTGCGGCGAGACCTCCTCGCGAAAGAGCCGCACCTTCAACGAATCGGTGCGCGCGTAGGCCCGCCAATCGACGTGCCGGAGGTCGTCCCCCGGCACGTAGTCGCGAAAGTCCAGGAACTCGAGCGAGGAACCCGGGCCCCGGCCCATCCGCTCGCCCGCGCGGCCGACGGCCGATCGACCGGGCGGAATCAACCGCCACGGGTGACAGGCGGCGAGGAGATCAGCTCGCACGGCTCCGCCGCTCCCGCGAGGCGTCGAGGACCTCGGCGAATCCCCTGACGATCGACGGGATCGCGAGCACGAAGCCGAGCGCCGCGACGCCGAGCAGAATCCAGAGCCCGGACAGGTCGACGCCGTCGCGAATGCGGCTCATCGTGCGGAACGGGTCGAGAACGTCGAAGGGACCCCACGATCTTCGACGTTCGTCGCGCACCAGTTCCACGAGGCGCGGGAGCATCGTCAACAGCACCACCCCGGGGATGCCGAGCAGGCGGAGCGAGACGCTGGCTCGGGAGGTCTGGGGCAGCCGGCGACGAATGAACGCCAGGAGTCCCGCGAACACCAGTACGTACCCCCACACCCCGACCGCGGTCCGGAACTCCCTTTCGTCCGGCTCGATCCCGGCAACCAGGAGGGGCAGGTATCTCGCGAGTCCGATCGACAGCAACGCGAGCAGGACCATGAAGAGGTAGCCGCGCCCGCCCCCCGGAAGCCACGGCGTCAGGAATCCCGCCAGGACGCGATTTCTCGGAACGCGCGTACGGACCCGAAGCGAGAGCGGGCCCGCCTCGGTGACGGCGAAGTACCAGAACAGGTAGAGGATGCCCGCGAGCCACGCTGCCAGCGCGGGTGCCGCTTCATCGAGGTCGGAGCTCGATCCGAATCTCATCGACCGCCAGCGCACGTCCATCCACCAAACCCATCCGAAGACCGAGAGCAACGTGCCGACGGCGAAGAGCCGGAAGACGGTCGACCGGTTCTCGTTGGGGTGCGCGAGCGCCGCCGCCGCGGTCACGCCGAAGAGCAGGACGGCGACGGCGCACGGAATCCAGATGACGGCCAGAGGCGTGAACTCGCTCCGGCCGCCGCGAGACTGCGACGTGATGCTCGTCACCCAATAGAGAATGCCGTCCATCGCGCCGACGACCGCGACGCAGACGATCGTCAGGCCCGCGGCGACGACGAGCAGGGGAAGCGCCCGCACCTGCTGGAAGCGGGACAAGGCGCCCATCGCGATCGCGAGCGAACACGCGACGAGCCCCCCGATCGCCGCGAGCCCGAGCATTTGAAGGATCGTCGGCACGTCGACGCCCCGGAGCAGAAACGTCATGGCGACCAGCGGCGCGAAGACCGCGAGGAAAATCACCTGCTGGACGAGTGCGGCGTAGAGTTTCCCTCGCACGATCGCACCGGGCCCGAGTTTCGACAGCAGGAGGTGCTCGATCGTGCCGGCACTCACCTCCTGGCGCATCGAGAGGAACGCCACCATCGGGACGGCGAGAAGAACGATCGGTGCCAGGAGTTGGAGCGCCAACCGGAACGTCGCGTACCCCGTGACACCCGGTGAATTGCGACCCGACGACGTCAGGCCGACAAGCACGACCCCCATCAACGCGAGGACGAGCGTAGACAGGAACGCCTTCCCGTTGAGCGACTGCTGCACCTCGCGCACGAGGATCGGATTCAACCGATCGACGACGCGGTCGGCGAACCCGAGCCTCCCCTCGGGCTCGGGAGCGACGACGACGAGCGTCGATTCCGCGCCGCTCATTGGAGCTTCCCCTTCGTCGTGTGGAGGAAGATGTCCTCGAGGTCGGCCGACTCGGCGTGAAACGCGTGGATGCGGTGACCGGCACCGACCGCGCGCGCCAGCAAGCCAGCCAATTCGTCGTCGGCGCCTTCGAAGGCGAAGCGCACGGACCCCGCGTCGACCATGGCATCGCGCACGAGCGGCTGGAGAAGGAAGAACGCCGCCAAGGTCTCGAGATCGCCCGCGGCCCGCGCGCGGATCCGGCGATGCGCTTCGACGCCCTTGGCAAGATCGGCGATCGTGCCCGACGCGATGCGCTTGCCGCGTTCGATGACGAGGACCGAGTCGCACGACTCGGCCAACTCGGTCAGGATGTGGGAGGAGATGAGGATCGCCTTCCCGTCGGCGGCCAACTCGGCCAGCAGATCGCGGAACTCGATTCGCGCGCGGGGATCGAGTCCGGCGGTCGGCTCGTCGAGGATCAGGAGCATCGGATCGTGGATCAGCGTCTTCGCCAGGTGAAGTCGCTGTCCCATGCCCTTCGAGAGCCCGGTCGAGGGACGGGTCTTGAACTCGTCGAGTCCGCAGAAGCCCGAGACGGCCCGAATCGTCTCGATGCGGGCGCGACCGCGCAGGCCGTTGGCGCGCGCGGTGAAATCGAGGAACTCGGCCACCGTGAGATTGGGATAGGGCGTGAAGGAGTCGGACATGAACCCCACGCGTCGGCGCACGGCGCGGGGCTCGACGAGGATCGACATGCCGTCGATGGAGGCATCGCCCTCGTCGGGTAGGTCGAGCGTCGCCAGAATGCGCATCGTCGTCGTCTTGCCCGAGCCGTTCGGGCCGATGAAGCCCGAGACGCAACCGCGTTCGAGGGAAAACGAGAGATCGCCGACCGCCGTCAGCGCACCGAAGCGGCGGGTGAGACCCCGGACGTCGAGGATGGCGTCAGTCATCGACGTCCTCCGCCGCGAGGAGTCCGAAGACGACGTGAGTCTCCCGCTCGTAGGTGACGGTCAAACCCAGCGTGTCGAAGCCGGGTGCGGACGTCGTGAGCGCGAGGTAGGAGCCCGGGGGCAACGTCGTGCCGATCGCGGCGCCGAGCCAATCGGTCGGCGGCTCGCTCGGCCCCGTAGAGAGCACCCTCCCGGCACGAGCGGTCGTGTATCCGCTGTGGATCAACGACCATTCGTCGTCGGAACCATCGCGGGCGTTCGACTCCAAGTCGACCGTGCGAAATCGCCCGAGCACGGCATCGATGGCGCCGGCCACGTGATCCGCGGGAATCCTGGCACACCGGCCGTCGGCCTCGCGCAGGAAGTACTGGCCGTCGAGGTGACGAAAGAGCACGCCGCCCCGACCCGGTACGGGCGAAAACGACGCGTCGGAGAGCACCTCGTACCCGTCGCCACGCCCCTGAAACCTGAGACGCTCCCGCGCACGCACGACGGTCGCCGTCGCGATGCCCGTTGGCGTGCGCGACGCGAGCATGGAGCCGTCGACGACGCCACCGGCGGCCGACCAATGGACGTCGACCGGCGCGAACGAGTCCCCGCCGTCGTATCGACCCCAGCGCCGACGCCCCGTGGCCGCCGCGTTCGGGGGAGACAACAGGGTATCCGGGGAGAGTCGCAGGGAATCGGGCGCGATGCCGGCGTAGAGCGTGCGCGAGGCGGTCGAGACGGCGTCGTGATGGCGCTGGTCGAGAAACGAGAACGTGCGCACGACCCCGCGGATCCCGAGCCCTTCGGACAGCAATCCGTAGGCGAGGATGCTCCCCGTGAAGAGGAGTCCGAGCACGGGCACCACGACGACCAGCGCCGTGCGGCGCCCGAACCGACGCTGGAGCACGAGGACGGCGACGCCCACGAGCAGCGCGAACAACGCGATCCACGCGAAGAACGCCCGCACCGACACGTCGCCCAACCCGGGGATCTCGAGTCGAGCCGACGCATGGGAAGGAAGGACTCCGGTCTCGGCGCCCGACTGCCCGACGCGTCGCTTGAGCAGCGCTCCCATCGCTTCGCGAACGAGCGGGTGACCGGCCGCCGCCCCTCGGGTCGCGACCCATCGACCGAGCCCGTACCGTCCCTTCGTAGCGGCACCGGTCGTGCCCTCCTCGACGCTCACAACGTCGAACGACACGTCGCGCAGATCGGCGAGCGACCCCGGCCCGGAAACGCCCGCGAACGGGACACGAGACAGGATCAACGTCCCGCCCGCCGACATGTAGCGCACGAGAGCGCGCTGCTGTTCGACCGACAACGCCATCGGCTCGCCGTCGATCACGATGGCGTCGGCCGACGTCAGGAGCGTCCATCGTTCGGGGAGCAGGTCGGGCGCCACGACGGCCGATGACGGTTTGCCGCCGGTGCTCCCGAAGATCGCCCTCCACAGACCCTCGAACTCGCCGTCCCACTCCCGCCGGGCACCACTAGACGTCTGGGCGTCGAGAATCACGATTTCCTGGTACCCGCGACCGACGGAGTAGGAGAAGAGCGAGAGTTCAGCCTTGCCGAGCCCCGGACAATCGATCTGGATGCTCGCCGTGGCGTCGGTGCCCCGCGCCGCGAAGTACGACGTCGCGGTCTCTCCTGCCGCGAGTCGAAGCGATCCGCGTTGCGTTCCCTGCTCGTCGCCGATCTTGATCTCGACGTTGCGCGGGGCGTCGGTGCGATTGTCGACCTCGACGCGGATCGAGCCCCATCCGAGCGTCGTGGAACTCGCCGGCTGCACGAGTTCGGCGCCGATCTCGACGGCGGGACTGCCCTCCCGCTTCGGATCGACGGCGATGCGCGTGTCTCGACGATGGGGCCCGGCCTCGGCTCTCCCTTGAAAGAGTCCGAGTCCGAATCCGACGGCGAGCGCGATCGCGACTCGCCTCACGCGACCTCGGCGGGCAGCGGACGCCCCGTGACGCTCGTGGCGGCGAGCGCCTGTCGCACGACGGTCGCGGCGTCGATGCCGTCGAGTCGTGCCGCGTGATCGAGCACCAACCGGTGCGCAACGGCCGGCACCGCGACGCGCTCGACGTCGGCGAAGTCGACGTTGGGACGGCCGGCGAGCAGCGCCGACGCCCGCGCCGTCTCGGCCAGCGCGATCGCCGCACGCGGGGACGCCCCGAAGCGGACCGAGCGCTTGACGACGGGCGGCGCCGAAGCCGCCGAGGGATGCGTCGACTCGACGAATCGCGCGATGTAGGTCGCGACCGCGGTGGGCAGGAAGATCCGATCGACCGTGTCGAAGACCACGCCCAGATCGGCGGCCGAGAGCACCGGTTCGGTCGCTGGTGTCGCCCCGCGGCGTCGTTCGAGCAGGATACGCGTCAGTACGTCGGCGCCGACCGAAGGCACGTCCACCTTCAGGAGGAACCGGTCGAGTTGCGCCTCGGGGAGCGGGTAGGTCCCTTCCAATTCGATCGGGTTCTGCGTCGCCAGCACGAAGAATGGCGACGGCAGCGGATGGGTTTCGCCCAGCACTGTGACGCGGCGCTCCTGCATCGCCTCGAGGAGGG
>JANNRO010000154.1:0-1516 GCA_031401505.1 Planctomycetia bacterium | reverse complement strand
CGGCGAGAGCAGGTCCTGCAGGAAGTCCCCGATGTAGAAGTCCTCCTGGCGAGGGCGGCCGACGACGGTCGCGGGGAAGATCGCGTCCTTCCGGTGGAACATGCGATCCACGTGGAAGACCGGATAGTCGTGCGCGAGGCTGTTGTAGCCGAAGTGGTCGCCGAAGGGGCCCTCGACCTGCCGCTCCGTCTTCGCGACCCGACCGACCAATGCGAACTCGGCGTCGGCGATCAGCGGATGGGGCGATCGGCCTTTGACCCGCTTCAGGCGTTCTCCGAGCAGGAGGCTCGCGAGCAACAACTCCGGCACGTCCTCGGGCAGCGGCGCGATCGCGGCCAACACGAGCGCGGGAGGTCCGCCGAGGAACACGGTGGCGTCGAGGTCGCGGCCGAGCTGTTCCGCCTCGTGATGGTGGAACCCGCCTCCCTTGTGAATCTGGAAATGCATGCCCGTCGTCGTCTTCGAGTGGACGTGCATGCGGTACATGCCGAGGTTGTGCTTCCCGCTCGTCGGATGCTGCGTGTAGACGAGGGGCAGCGTCAGGAACGGACCGCCGTCGGAGTGCCACGACGTCAGCGCCGGCAGCTTTGCCAAGTCAGGGGCCGTCTCGACCTCGACGACCGGCCCCTTCTTGACCGATTTCATGCCGACGCGAAGCCCCTCCATCGCGAGGCCGCGCAGTTTCCAGAGTTTCCCGAGCGAGGGGGGAATCAGAGTCTCGGCGGCTTCGACGACGCGTTCGACGAAGTGTCTCGGACGGTCGCCGAATGAGAGTTGCGTCCGCTCCAGAGTTCCGAAGAGATTCGTGACGACCGGAAACGCCGCGCCGCGCACGTTTCGAAACAGGAGGGCCGGTCCTCCGCGCGCGACGACGCGTCGGTGGATCTCGGCGATCTCGAGGCGCGGATCGACTTCGGTCGTGATCTCGACGACGTCCCCCCTCGCGCGCAGGCCATCGAGGTAGTCGCGGAGGCTGCGGACCGGCGTGGCACCCATCGTGACCGATGCTACCGGAGCCTACGCGCGGGCCGTCGACCGGTTCCGGTCGAATCGGTGCCCGCGGTCCGCCCGTGCGCCGCGCGACGAGGGCACGGTCGCGGCCTACACTTCCGGAATGCGGATCGTGGTCGGCATCTCCGGCGCCAGCGGAACCATCTACGGGCAGCGGCTCGTAGCGCGACTGGCCGAGGCGGGCGTGGACGTGATCCTCACGATGAGCCGCAGCCTCGAGAAGCTCTTTCCCGCCGAACTCGGACTCGCTTGCGATTGCTCGAAGCCGGATCTCGCGGCGCTCTTCGGCGCCGCGGCGGTTTCGCGCATCTCGTATCGGGTTCCCGAGAACATCGCGGCCGACATCGCGTCGGGCACGTTCAGGGTCGACGGGACGGTCAACTGCCCCGCGAGCACCGGGTTCATCGGCCGCCTCTCGGTCGGGGCGTCCACCAATCTCCTCGAACGCGCCGCCGACGTCGCGTTGAAGGAGCGACGTACGCTGGTGCTCGTGCCGCGCGAAACG
>JANNRO010000153.1:0-8992 GCA_031401505.1 Planctomycetia bacterium | reverse complement strand
GACGGCGAGCGGGATCCCGAGGATGTCGGTACCTCCGACGACCAACACGCGTCCGTCGAGAAGTCGCGTGGCGGTCAAATCGCGCCGGGCGAACGCGAGCGGCGCAGCCGCGATCATCGCCGCACCGGCGGTCACGTAGATCTCGCACGAGGCGAGTGCCACCGATCCGCTGTCTTCCCCGCCCATGACGAGAACGCGGCCATCGAGCAGCCGGACGGCCGCGTGGCGGCGCCTTGGCGTCGCGAGGACGGCGACCGGCGCGGTGATCCACGTTCCGAGCGCGGGCGTCGCGACGTTCGGCGTGAATTCCTCGATGGCGCCGGTCGAAGCGCCGCCGATCGCGACGACGTTCCCGGTGCCGAGGAGGGTGGCCGTGTGGCGAGACCGGGCGAAGGCCATCGGTCCCGCGAGGACGATGGGGGAGTCGGCCGTGCCGGCGACGCTTGCATCGAGGACTTCGGTCGAGGCGAGCGGCGTTCCCGACGCACCCGTGCCCCCGACGATCAGCAGGTCACCGTTCCCGAGCGTCGTGACCGTGTGCTCGGCCCGACCGACCGCCATCGCATAGGGCGTCGTGCCGACGTAGGCCGGGCCCGTCGAATCGCCACCGCCGGACCCGCCTCCGCACGCGGGGAGCACGAGCACGGCAACGAGACCGACCGCAGAGCGGATACGCACACGAGACGACGATGAGGCCATGACCACGAACTCCGAGCGCAACCCGACCACCCGTCGCCATTCAACGCCACGGACGAGGGTCCCGGCTCGAATTCGCGCGTGCCGACGCGACCCGGCTACTTCGCCAGGAGTTGCCGCAGCCTGAGGCACCTCTTGACGAACCGCGTCATCAAGAGGAGCGACGCGACGAAGCTCACGATGAGCACGACCCGGGAGATGAGCCCCGAGAAGAGCGCCGCCGCCCCCTCGCTCAGGCCTTCCGTCGCCGGAAGCTCGACGAGTTGATGGCGGGTCATCAGGAGGACGCAGAAACCGGCGCCCGCCAGCGATGCGAGCCCGTCGGCGGCGACGCTGTCGATCCGCTCGGTCCCCGAAGCCAGTTGGAGCGCGAAGCGGAGCCCGAACAGGAAGAACACCGCATCGGCGGCAGGAATCAGGTCGAGCAGATCGGGAGCGAGGATGGGCGTGCGTGCGGTGTCGCCGCCGACCGAGAACAGCGCATCGCGGAACTTCGGCACGTTGACGAGCAACACCACGAGCGCGAGCAGCACCAGCGATGCGACCGCGTCGCGGCGGCGCACCGGCATCTTCAGTTGCAGCCGATGGAGGATCTCGGGGGAGCGCCTGCGACCGAAGAGCGCGAAGACGACGCCCAGGAGCCCCGCGTCGAGCAGGAAGACGCCCGCAACGCCGGAGAGGGTCGCGAGCAGCCCCTCGCGGGGAAGCGCCGAGACGAGCCCGGGGATCAGCGTCGAGCCGCGTCCGATGACCGTCAGGATGATCGAGAGGAGCAGATGACCGCCGAAGACGACCGCGAGCATGCGTGTGAACGCCCGGCGCGTCGCGAGATCGATGGTCGTCCCGCCGCCGACCAGCGAGGACGCGAGGGCCTCGGGCGATCCGAGCGCGGCCAGCGCCGCGTGCGCACTCTCGGGTGTCGCAGGCTTGCCCTCCGTCGCTTGCGACTCGAGACGATCCTCGATGAGAGCGGTCACTTCGGCGAGCACGCTGGGCGCTTCGCGCGCGGGAAGGACGTCACGAAGCCGCTCGAGATACTCGGCGACCTGCGTCTCGGCGTCGGCCAGGGGAGTCGTGCTCATGTCGTGCCCTTGAGCGCCGCGTCGGTCGCGTCGCACACCTTGCGCCAGGCCTCGGAGAGTTCCCGTCTCACGCGACGTCCCTCGTCCGAAAGCCGGTAGTACTTGCGGGGGCGCGCGCGGCTCGTGTCCCAGGTGGATTCGAGCGTTCCCTGCTCCTCGAACCGGCGCAGAATCGGGTACAGCGTGCCCTCCTCGGTGTCGAAGCCGACCTCGCCGAGCAGGCGAACGAGTTCGTAGCCGTAGCGCGGCTCCTCGAGCAGGGCGAGCGCCACGAGTTGGAGCACGCCACGACGGAGCTCGGTCTCGGATTTCGGATCACGAACGTCCATCCAGCCGAACCTCCACCACGGGGGCCTCCCCGTCATCGACGTAATCCTAGGCCGGACTCAATCCTAGACCCGGCTGGGCATCCGACGTCCCGCCATGTCGCCGGTACACTGTCCCCCGTGGCTCTCTCCGACTTGTCGGCCCTCCCCACCTCGGATCAGCCCCGAACCCGGTGTCGGATCGGGGGAGCCGGCCTGATCGTCGCCCTGATTTTGTCAGGTAACGCCTACGCCGCTCCCGGCGAAGACTCGGTTCCCGTCGCGACCCCGACTCCGCATGCAACGTCGATCGCCGAGGCGCTCCGGGACGTCGATTCCACTTTCTTCGGAATCCGAGAGGCCGCGGTCACGAGGTTGAAAGCGCTCGGATCGTCGGCGAAGCCCGAGGTTCGCGAAGCGTTTCGATCGGGGCCGGAGTTGCGGCGCGCCGTTCTCTCCCGCGTCCTCGCGGCCCGAGCCGATGTCGACGACATCCGATCGATGCTCGACGCGTTGACGACGGCGAGGGATCCCGCCACGGCGTCGGCCTTGCGCGAGGCCCTCATCGAGCACGCGGAAGAGACGGCCGTGATCGTTTCGGCCATGCGCGCCGCCGTCACGACCCCGTCGCGAGCGCTCCTCGAACTCGACGATCTCCTCGCACGCGCCCGCATGGAGGCGCTGTTCCTCTCGCGCAAGTCGAAGTCGGGTGGCACCGGCTCCTATCCCGGTCAGTACGACGTGTTGCGCATCGACCGCAAGCGCGCGATCGAGTTGTGTCTCGCGATCCTCGCCAACGAAGATCTTCATCGCCCGGGCGTGTTCCCGGTCGGTTCGTTCCGATTCCTGCGTCTCCCCGACGTGCGCGTCTCGGAGGAGGAGGTGCGTCAGATGGCGGCCAACGCCATCTCCGAACTCTGCGAGCCCGGCGACACGGGCTACATCGAGCGGCTGAAGCGGCTCCACGACCAGTTCGAGCGACAGATCCCCTTCCGCGGCGGTCGGAGGTTCCGCCTGCCGCCCGTCGCCCAGTTGATCGCGCTGGAACTCGACGACGTCGTCCTGCCGACGCTGGTCTCGCTCGGAGCTCTCCCCGAGAGCGAGATCGACCAGCGCGTCAGTTATCACGACGGGGAGGGAGACTACGACAACGCCGCGCACCTGCGTCTGAGGATGAAGCAGTACAGGGAGGCGGTCGCGCTCTTCATGGAGCAGATCAAGGGCGGTCGGCTGGTGATCTCCTTCTACAACCTCGCCTGTGCGTACTCCCGCTGGGCCGCGGACACCGAGCCACCGTTGCGGGACCAGCTGATTGCACGCGCGTGCGACGCCATCGAGAACTCCGTCCGCAACGGATACGCCGACTGGCCGTGGATGGAGGAAGATCGAGACCTGACGTCGATCCGGGGCGATCGGCGCTACCGCGCGATCGTCGCGAAAATGAAACTCGACTATCCCCCGATGCTCCGCGTGCCGTCGTCCGCACCGACCGCACCGACCGAGCCGCCGATGCCGGCGATGCCGCCCCCTCAGCCGGTGAAGCCCCCGAGATAGGCCGGCGTCACGCCCGGCGCCGCAGCGCCCGGATCGCGAGCTGCGACGACACGATGCCCGCGAACGCGATCGCGAAGACCGCGAGCGTGAACACGGCGTCGTCCCCCGGTCGGGCGCCGTTGGCGAGGATCGCCTCGAGCCAGAACAGCCCGAGCAGGAGTTCGAGCACTTGTGCCCCGACGGGCAACGGGACCCGCGTCCGTTCCGATCGGATCTGCGGTCCGTCGGCCTTCACGAACGCCGAGGTGCGCGGCGTGCGGCGGGCGACGATGCTTACCACGATCGTGACGCCGAAGATCGCGCCGAACGTCGCGCCTTGCGCGCCGACGATCGACAGCGCGATCGCGCCCGCGAACGCGACGAGGGCGGCAGCGCGCGCGACGCGGAGCCTCGCGACGCCCCGGCGACCGGGTTCTTCGGCCAGCGACAACACGGTGACGCCCGCCGAGTAGAGCCCCACGAGCACGGGGGCCACGAGCGCGAGCGGCCCGACGTGTCCTGCGAGCAGGAGCGGGACCACGCCGATGGCGGCGTTGGTCGCGCGTACGCCGAACATCGCGAGGGGACCGAGCGCACCCGACCGCTTGGCCCCGAGATCGTAGGCCGCCGCGCACCCGAGCGCGACCGCCACGGTCAGGCGCGATCCGGCGGGGCCGCCGCCGAGCGCAAGTGCCAGCGCGGCCGCGATCAGGACGAAGATCCCGGCCGCTCGCGCGGAGATGCGCCCGGCGGGAATCGGGCGCTCGGGATGGAGGTTTCGATCGATCCTGCGATCGGCCCAGTCGTTGCCGGCCATGCCCGCGACGTAGACGAGCACGGACGAAGCGCCGAGCGCCAGGAAGTCGATCAGCGACGTCGCCGGCGCGCCATCGCGCACGAACCCGGGCCCCCGCGCGAGCAGCGCGCACGCCAGGGCGTCGAGCGCCGCCGTCGGCGCCAGCGGCACGCGCGCGAGTCGGAGCCAGTCGGACGCGCGAGCCACGTCGTCGGGTTACCCGAAGACGTTGGTGATGTCGTTCTTGAAGGCGAAGACCATCAAGACCATCAACAGCACGAACCCGACGAGCTGGAACTTGGCGATCGTGGCGTCGGAGAGCCGGCGGCCGCCGCGGGCCTTCTCGATCAGGAGGAACAGCATCTGACCGCCGTCGAGCACGGGGATCGGCAGGAAGTTCAGGACGCAGAGATTGACGCTGATGAACGCGAGGAAGAGGAGAAAGACGCCGACACCCTCGGCCGCGCTCTGCGACGCGAGATTCGCGATCGTCAGCGGGCCGGAGATGTTCTTCTGGAACGAGACGCCGCCGCCGAAGAATCGCCCGATCAGACGGAAGGTGTTGACGATCTCGTTGCGGGTGCGTGTCAATGCCACCGACGCCGCCCCGCCCCAGCCTCCGACTTCGACCCGCTCCTTCGGATGGATGCCCGAGAGGAACGCCTCGCGTTCCTTCGCGTCCGACAGCGGACGCGGCGTGACCGACACCTCGCGCGGGAGTTCGACGCCCGTGCGGACCTTCAATATCACCGGCGAGCCGTCGAACTTGGCTCCGGCCGCGACGACGTCCTCGTGCGACGTGACCGCCTGGCCGTTCAACTCGAGCAGGACGTCGCCCGGGAGCACGCCGGCTTCGGCCGCCGGGCTCTTGCGATCGGGGAAGTCGCCGCCGCCGGGAAAGACCTGCGTCGGACCCGGTCCGGGTTTCGAGACGAACGCCACGTCGTCCAGGAACGCGTTGACGGCCGCAAAGCCGTCGACCCGGACGTCGAGCGTCTTCATCGTGCCGTTGCGAAGGACTTCGAGCGTTCCGACGCCCGATCGAAACGAGAGATCGGCGGGCTGCGAGACGGCCGATGCGTCCACGCGCACCACCACGTCACCCGCGAGGAGACCCGAACGCTCGGCCGTGCCGCCGGGGCGGATCGCCTCGATGCGCCGTCGATCGACGAACGTGATGCCCAGTTTGAACGGGCCCGGCTTCGTCGGCGCCTTGCGCGCACGCGCGAGCGGGATGATGCGTGAATTGCCCGGCTGAGGTCGCTCGGGGAGGATCACCTCGATCGACTCGCGCCCGGTCAGCAAGGCGTCGGAGACCGCGGACTCGAACTCGGCGCCGCCCCGCACCTCGCGTCCGGAGACGACCGCGCGCTCCCGCGATCCAACGACCAATTTCTCGGAGACGCCGTCGTCGATCGTCAACGACACGCTCGGCGTCATCTGCGCCTGCTGGAGCCCCCGCGTCTCGTCGTAGTCGGGCGTCAACCGCACGGTGCGCCGCACCCCGTCGCGTTCCACGACGACCTCGGCTTCGGTTCCCTTGGCGACCAGCGCGACGCCCGTCGCGATGTCGACGAAGGTGCGCACCGTGCGTCCGTCGATCGACTCGACCCGATCGCCCGGGAGCAGCCCGGCTCTCCAGCCGGCGCCGCCGCGCGCGACCTGGCCGAGTACGGGCGGCAGATCCTCGACGCCGGTTCCGTACGCGATCCAGAAGAACACGAACGCGGTGATCGCGTTCATGATCACGCCCGCGCTGATGATGAGCGAGCGGGCGCCGAACGACTTCGCCGGGTACTCGTCGGGCAGCGGGGCGCGCGGCGGGGCCGACGATCCCGACGTCGCCGTGCCGTCTCCGCCGATCTCGCCCGCCATCTTGACGTAGCCGCCGAGCGGGATCATCGCGATGCGGACGTCGGTCCCGTCGGTCGGCAGCGAACGGCGCTCTCCGACGGTGAATCGCCGCACGCCGTCGCGCGACTCCCAGCCGAACAGCCGCTTGCCGAAGCCGATCGAGAACGTCTCGACGCGCGTCTTCGTGAGCCGGCACGCCAGAAAGTGCCCCGTCTCGTGGATGAAGATGAGGAAGCCGACGCCCAGGATCGCGAGCACGATGCTCGTGAAGCTGTGATCTCCGACGGGCAGAGCGCCCAGCACGGCGTGGGAGAGGGAGTGGGTCATCGTCGGCATGCGCTGGTCACCTCGTCGCGAGCCCACGCGTCGATACGGCGCAGCTCGTCGAAGGTCGGGTCGGAATCGAATGGATGGTCTCGGAGCACCCCGGCGACCGCACCCGCGATCGCGAGGTAGGGAATCTCGCCGGCGAGAAACGCCGCGACGGCGACTTCGTCGGCGCCGTTCAACGCCGCGCCCGAGGTACCACCCCGGCGGGCGGCCTCGAAGCCCAGATCGAGCGCGGGAAACCGCTCGCGGTCCGGCGCTTCGAACGTCAATGAGGCGTAGTCACGCACGTCGAAGCGGGGCGAGGGCGCCGGGAGCCGCGTCGGAAAGCCGAGCGCGTATCGGATCGGGCCCCGCATGTCGGGCGGTCCCATCTGTGCGACGACGCTGCCGTCGACGAATTCCACGAGGCTGTGGACGATCGACTGTCGATGGACCGCGACCTCGATCTGGTCGGGTTCGACGTCGAAGAGCCAGCGCGCCTCGACGATCTCCATCGCCTTGTTGACGAGCGTCGCGCTGTCCACCGTGATGCGCGGCCCCATGCGCCAGGTCGGGTGGTTCAACGCCTCGGCGGGTGTCACGTGGGCGAGTCGCTCGCGCGGCGTCGAGAGGAAGGGGCCGCCGGACGCCGTCAGGACGATCCGTCGGACTTCGGACCGCTCGCCCGACCGAAGGCACTGGTGGATCGCGCAGTGCTCGCTGTCCACCGGCACGATCTCGGCGCCATGCTCGCGCGCGAGGCGTACGAGAAGCGGTCCGGCGACGACGAGCGACTCCTTGTTGGCGAGCGCAAGGCGCCGCCCCCGTCGGACCGCCTCGATGCTGCCCGAGAGGCCGGCAAACCCGGTCGTCGCCTGCAGCACGACGTCCACGCCCTCCTCGCCGACGAGGGAGAGGATGCCCGCTTCGCCGACTCGAAGCTCGGGGTCGCCGCGGCGCAGCGAGCGCTTGAGCACCACGGCCGCTTCTTCGTTCGCGAGCGCGATGCGCGGGGCACCGAGATGTCGGGCGAGCGCGAGGAGTCGATCTCCGTTGCGATCCGCCGCAAGACCCTCGACGCGGAATCGGTCCCGGTGCGCGTCGAGAACGTCGGCCGCACTCGTACCGACGCTGCCGGTCGCGCCGAGGACGACGACGCCCTGCCGAGACGGGCGAGTGGGGGTGTCGGCGCGCATCGGACCCACCATACCGGGACTCCCGGCACCCACCCGATACCGCCCGTCGATGCCGCCCGTCGAAGGGACCCGAGGCCGCGGTACGCTCGTGGTGTGAAATCCGAGCCCGCCCTCGCGTGTCCGGCGGATCCGGTCGGCGATCGGGCCGTCGCGTTCGGGCGCAGGCGGCGGTTGGTGGCCTTGATCGGCGGGCTCGGCGTCGGGATCTGCCTCGCATTGGCGTTCGCGACGCAGGGCACGGACGTCGAGCGTCACACCGAGGCGCACGACGCCGAACCTCTCGTGCGCTCGAACGAGGCCCGGGATCCGGGTCCGATCACGGGGGAGCCGGGTGCTGACTCCGAGCCGACGATGACGTCGCCGCCCCCGGGTTCGCGCCGCACGCGCCCCCTTCGCGTACGCGTCGTGGGGGAGGGCGTCGCGATCGACGGCGCCGTCGTTCGCGTCGTCACGTTCGATCGCGACGCGAAAACGGCGACGCCGCGCTCCGCCGCCGTACGTACCGGAGCGGACGGCGTCGCCGATCTGGCGGTCGACGAGCGCGAAGCCGACGTCGCATGGCTCGAGATCGCGGCGGCGACGCGTCAAGGGTTGCGCCACGGGTACCGGCCGCTGACGCACGCGAGTCGCAACGGGGAATGGGAGATCGCGTTCCCGCGAGCGGGAAGGCTCGAGATCCGCGTCGAAGGCTTGCCGGCCGACAAGCTCCCCGGATACGTGGACGTTCGCTTCCTGACGCCGGACGGCGGGTGGGAGGCGCTGTTCGACGACCTGCCCGCGACGCCGGTGGAAGACGGCGGCCTCTTCGAGAGTCACGCGATTCCACGGGTGCAGCGCGTGAGACTCCGGCCCGACGGAACCGGCGAAGTGCCCGAAGTGCCCGGCGATCACGGGATCTATCTCGAGTTTCCCGACAATCCGGAGGGCTGGCTGGTCGAGAAGACCGAATTTTCGGGGTGTTCGATGCCATCGACGCCCGGCGAGGTCTGTCGCGTGGTGGAAGGCACCATCGGGGTGTACCGGGCCCGCTATCGGCGCGCCCCGTCGGTCAGCGTGCGCGTCGAGGACGAGCAGGGCAGGCCGGTACCGGGGGCCGAAGTCGCGGTGGGAGTGCGGCAGGAAGGCGGGGCGAGCATCTCGCGCGTGTTCGACACGACCTCGTCGACGCCGGTCACCGGAAACGTCGATCTGCCCCTGTGGACGGGGAGTCGGTTGCCGGAC
>JANNRO010000152.1:0-6975 GCA_031401505.1 Planctomycetia bacterium | reverse complement strand
CCCGACGATTCGACGACGGGACCGGCGTCCGACGGCCTCGGTTCGTTCGGCGATCAGATCAGCAGCGCGACCGCACCCAGCGCCAGCGAAAGGCCGAGTCCGAGCGCGACCGGGCGTCCGGCCGTCGCGCCGCCCACGCTGAACGCGAGCCCGGTCTTGAACAGGGTGTTGGCGCCGACGGCGAGCGCGATTCCGCGCGTCGCTACGTCGAGCGAGCCCCCGTCGGCAGCCATCTTCGACAACGACATCGTGATCGCGTCCACATCGACGGAGCCGGACACGACCGCGATCGCATAGACGCCCCAGTCGCCGGCGCGCTCGCGCAGGACCCCGACCAGCAGGAGGATCGTGACGAGAATGCCCGCGAGCTTGAGCGCGGTGCCCAACTCGAGCGGATTCTCGATCAGCGGCGCCGCGACCGGTGAGGTCGCTTCCTGGCGACGCAGAAGCCAGACGCATGCGATTCCCGCGCCGACGGTCATCGCCCCGGCCGGGAGCGCGAGCCTCGACGCCATCTCCCGGTTCAGCATCGTCGCGACGGCAAGCACGCGCAGGGGCATCACGGCACCCGCCGCGACGACGCCTGCCGCGAGCACGCGGGCGTGGGACGGCTCGACCCGCGCCATGCGGGAGAAGGAGAGCGTCACGGCGGTCGAAGAGGCGAGCCCGCCCAGAAGGCCCGTCGTGAGCAACCCGGAGCGCGGTCCGATGGCGCGCACGGCGATGTAGCCGACGAACGAGAGTCCCGCGACGAGGATCACCATCCAGAGCACCGCGCGGGGTGCGACGGCGCCCCACGGATCGACCGGTTCGCTCGGCAACAGCGGGAGCAGCACGACCGAGAGGAGCAGCAGCGTGATCGCGGCGCCGATCTCCTTCTCGCGGAGGCGATCGACCCATCGGTGGAGTCGATCCTTGGTGCTCAAGAGCACCAGCACGGCGACGGTCGACGCCGCGGCGACCAGCGCATGCCCCGCGACCGCCAGCGCGCCGAATGCGAACGTCAAGAGCGCCGCCATCTCGGTGGTGATCCCCAGCGACGTCGGTCGTTCGGCCGACGCGACGTAGCCGGCCGTCAGGAGGATCGCGAAGCCCACGAACGCGCCCCCGAGAATTGCAGGACTGTCGAACGAGCGCGAGAGCATCGCCGCGACGCCGCCGAGCAATCCGATCAAGCCGAAGGTTCGGACGCCCGCGACGCGGGCTCCGGCCGGTTGCTCGCGCAGGCTCCATCCGCGCTCGATCCCGACGAGGAGCCCCAGCGCGAGCGCGGTCCCAAGCCCCGGCATGTCGGACGGGTGCGTCATGCCGTGAAGATACCGTCAAGACCGCTCACGCCGGAGTGCGCCCGCGGGCGACGGAGGCCGGGGCCGTGGCGCGCCGCCCGCGTCGGGCGAACCACGCGCCGACTCGGGCGGGCCAGTCCTTGCGCATGAAGGGCTTCTCGAACAGCACGAACAGGACCGCACTCGCCACGAGGACGCCGAGGAGCACGATCGCGGCCCGGACGAGACTCATCGGTGCATACGCGGGCGCGACGTCTCCCACGAGGAGCGGCCGCAGATTCCCGATCAACGTCACGTGATAGAGGTAGATCGTGTAGCACATGCCGCCGATGACGACGATCCACGGGGCACGAAAGAAGCGGCTGAGCCACGGCCCCCGAAACGCCGCCACGTAGGCCAAGAGCATCGTCAGCGGCAAGAGCAATTCGAACAACTCGTCCGCGAGCAGGATCGCGGGCATCGCGGCCCACGCCACGATGCCAACGAGATCCCAGACCGGGCGTCGTACGGGAGCGCTCTTCCAATCGACGAGATACACGTCGGCGAGCAGGAAGCCGACGAGGAAGAACTGGATCTGCCCCGGCAGCGTGCGGAACAGGAACTCGTCGTACCAGAACACCTTCTGCGCAGCGGCCGCGAGGATCGCGGTCGCGAGCACGAGGCGTCGGAGCGCGGTGCGCCGGATCGCGAACACGGTCGCAAGGAGCGGCGCGAGCAGATAGAACTGAACCTCGATCTCGAGCGTCCACGTCGGGCGATTGACCGGGTTCATCTCGTGGTACGCGAACCAATGGACGTAGAACACGCCGGCGACGAATCGCCGCGCGAGATCGGCGAGCTCGAAGCCGCCGCTCCAGATCGCCATCGTCGTCAGGATCAGGGCGCAGATGACGTACGGGGGCTCGAGCCTCGTCACACGCCGCAGGTAGTAGGACTTGAGTGACGCGGGCGGCGCCCCCGCGAGCCGACGCTCGGCGAAGGGCAACGCGAGGATGAACCCGCTGATCACGAAGAACAGCGGGACGCCGAACCAGCCGAGCAGCAGCAGCGTGTTCGCGCCCGCCCAGGCGGGCGACGCGAAGTCCGGCTTGGCCGGCAGGAAGTTCCCGTGCGCGTGGTAGATGACGACGGACGCGACCGCCACGAACCGCAGCCCGTCGATCTCGGGCAGGAATCGCCCGGACGACGTCACCCGCGAAAGCGTTCG
The DNA here is from genome assembly GCA_031401505.1 of Planctomycetia bacterium. Lineage (GTDB taxonomy): Bacteria > Planctomycetota > PLA2 > PLA2 > JAEUHO01 > JANNRO01. Next base: position 4,482 of record JANNRO010000152.1, on the reverse strand, counting down.
GAGCATCCAGTCGCCGACCCTGCTCATCGCGGCCGTACCGAGGGAGTCGAGGGGCGACGCACGTCCCCATCCTGCCGGACGATCGGTCGGGCCGCGACTCGAGGCACGGCAAGAACAGGCGGTCGGACTCGGGCCCCGTTCGCGGATCGAGCCGCTCGTTGGGCCTCGTACGAGTACGCTCCTCGACTTCCCCTCGAGAACCGACGTCGGTGGAACGCCCGGGCACTCCGAGCCTCTCGCCCCGCGCAGGGCCCGTGCGCGCCCGTCGGGCGCTCCTCGTGACGATCGGCGTGCTGCTGTTCCTGCTGCCGCGCCTGTGGCGCATCGAGTCGGTCGGCGAGGGGCTCGACGAGGAGGCGTCGGTCTACGCGACCCGCGCGATGTCGGAGGGTCGCTTCCCGTTCGACGCGGCGAACGACGTGCGGGGCGACGAGTACCAGTCGCGATTTTGCCCCGTTCCCGAGGCCGTCGCGGTCCCCTTCCTCCGTGTGATCGGCGATCGCGCGCTCGCGTTCCGCCTGCCGTGGACGTTGGCGGCGCTGGCGACCTGTTTCCTGTTGATGCGGTCGGCCACGAGGCGATGGGGCGTCGTCGCGGGCCTCGTCGTGTTCACGCTCTTGGCGTTCGACCCGAAGAACGTCCTCTACAGCCAGATGCATCGCTACGTCGTGCTCGAAGGGTTGCTGTCCGCGGCGTTCGTCCTGCTCTCGCTCCAGGTGGTGACGACGCATCGCGCCCGTGACGCCGCCGCGCCGATGTTCGTCGGCGTCGGCCTCCTGCACACGCACCTGCTCGGCGCGTTCGTGGTGTTTGGCGTCGTGGTCGCCCTCGTCGCCGAGGCCTGGCGTGCGCGCCCGCGACGACTCCCTCTCCATCTGATTCCCTTCGTCGCGTTGCTCCTCTACGCCGGCGTCCTGCTCGTGTGGTTTCGTGACGTCGTCGACCCGCGCTTCTTCGCGTCCCCTCGAACCGGATCGGAACTGGCGCGCGCGACGACCTACTTCGTGCGCATGCTCGGCAACATCGGCCCGGTCGCGGGCCCGCTCGGACTCGTCGGCGCGTTCGTGCTCTCGCGAGCGACCGCCGCCCGGGACCGCCTCCTCGGATCGGCCACGCTCGTCGCGGCGACCGCCTATCCCCTCGCGGCGCTGTTCGTCGATGCCGCACCTCGCTATCTGCTCTGCCTTCAGCCGATGTTTCTGCTCTGCGCGGCGTCCACCGGGGCGACGCTCGCCGCCCGCTACCGCCCCCGCCCCGCGATCCTGGCGGCTGGCTTGCTGCTCGCAGCGCTCCCGTCGGTCGCGCTCACGTCGTGGTACCTGACGACCGGCGGCGGCCGCGACGAGGAGCAGCATTTGAACGCCGAACTCGCCGCCCTCGCGCGTCCGGGGGACGGCGTGCTCTACGTCGACCAATACAGGGACCCCTATCATCGTCGGCCGTCGGCGCTGACGCCCATCGCCCGCATCGCGGCGACGGGTCCCGAGCCATGGCGGCTCGACACCGTCTCCGGTGCGGTCTACCTCGTAGTGTGGTCGCGCTACCTGGACGCCCCGCTCTTCACGCCCGAGTTCCGCGCCCGCCTCGAGACGATCCGGAGCATTCCCGTCTCGACGCTGTTTCAGGCGTCGAGCGAGCTCACGCTGTTCCGCCTTCGCCGTTGACACGTCCCGCGCTCGATCGGCGGACGGGACCGTCATCCGACGCCCGCACGAGCTCCGCCACCCGGTAGGTCCCGTCGCTCGACATGCGCGTGAACCCCGCCCACGCGGCGCGGGCGAGCGTGCCGTCATGGAGGTGCGATTCCAGCCAGCGCCCGACGTCGGCGAGCGCGGGTGCGTCGAGTCCGAACCCCTTGCGCCGCGCGAGCGTGCCGTTGCCACGCTCGTGGTGACCCAGAGGTGGCGCGAGTACCAGCGGAATGCCGAGCGCGGCGAAAAACGTCATCTCGCTCGGCTTGGTCCAGAGCACGTCCGTCGCGGCGAGGCAGGTTTCGAAGCGCCGGAGGTACCCGTCAAACGTCGGATCGTGGATCACCTCGATCGCGCCGGCCCGTGCGGCCTCGGGCGCGTGCCGTGCGATGAACGCCTCGAGCCTGGCCGCGACTTCGTCGCGCACGCCCGCGACCAGCGTCAGGTGCACGGCGCCGCGATGGAGCGGCTCGCGAAGCGCGCGGAGCAGGTCGCCCGCGAGCCCGGTCTGCGCCCCGGCGCCGCCGATGGCGAACGTCAGCCGAAGCGGCGCGCTCGCTTCGCCGGGCGCCGAGAGCGAGAGGATGCGTTCGAGCCCCGCCGGACGGGCCTCACGTCGGAACGCCCCGGTCGGGTCGAGGCGGAGGAGGCGCGAGCCCAGATGCCCCTCGAGCACCGGCAGATCGGGTCCTCCGAGCAGACTCGGCGGCAGCGGAAAGCCCGTGACATGGATGCGCGCGGGGTCGACCCCGTAGGACTCGAGTCGCCGTGCCGTTCGGCGCATCGGGACGCAGTACCGGATGCGGCTCGACGAGGGATCGTGCGACACCCATACGCGGTTGCAATCGGAGTCGGTGACGACGCAGAAGACGTTTGGCGCCCTCGCGGCGTCGGCCACGACGGCCTGGGCGAAGTACGTCGAGATGAGCGGAGCGCCGGTGCGCTTCAAGTGCGAGACCAGCGCGTTGCCGAAGCCCCGGTCGATGAGCGAACGTAGGTGCCGCGCCGCCGCGTTGGGCGCCGCAAGTTCGCCCCGGCGGCGCATGCGCGGAATGAACGTGACGGACTCGAGCAACCGCTGCATCGCCGCCCCGACGATCGGCCGTCCCGGCCCGAGCGAGAGCATCATGTGCACGCGATGCATGCGCGAGAGCGTCGCGCGATCGCGGGCGTCGGCCAGCGGCGCTCGGTCACCTCGGGATACGTGCGTCCCGAACTCCTCGGCCAACGCCGCCGCCGGACGCAGGTGCCCGTACCCCATGTCGATGGCCGACACGCAGGGAGGGACTCGCGTCAAGGTCGAACTCCGTCCGGACGACGCGCACTATTTCGCGGGTGCCGGGTCGAGCCCCTCGGCCGTGAGGCCGGGCGCGACGATCAGCTCAACGAGCCGATCGGGCTTCACGTGCGCCTTGGCGGCGCGCACGACGTCGTCGGCGGTGATCTTCGCGATCTCGTCCAGATGGCGCTTGGGGTAGTCGAAGCCGAGCCCGAAGCGGTCGAGTTTCAACAGGAGCGCCGCGACCTCGGCGGAGCCCTCGCAGCCCGTCACCAGGTCGCCGCGGATCGCGGCCTTGGCGCCCGCGAGTTCGTCGGGGGTCGGCGGGCGCGTGAGCATGCCCGCGAGTTCGAGGTGCATTTCCTTGAGCGCGACCGGCCAGTCTTTGGGCTTCGTGCCCGCGAAGAGGCGCAACGTGCCGGGCCGAATGCCGGCGTTTCCCGTGATGCTGCCGAAGACCGTGTACGCGAGGCCTTTCTGGTCGCGCACGTTCATCGCGAGGCGGGACGTGAAGCCCGCGCCGACGCCGAACACGTTGTCGAACACCTCGAGTGCCGCGAAGTCCGGGTCCTTCCTCTCGATCCCGACGTGACCCACGAAGATGTTGGCCTGCTCGGCCTCGACGGCCTTGCGCATGACGCGGGCCTTCGCCTCGGGAATCGCGGGCGTCGTCACGACGGGCTTCTCGCCGCCCGCCCAATCGCCGAACGCCTTCTCGACGAGCGTCGCGATGTCCGCCGCCGGACGATCGGAGACGATCGCGAGCGTCGTGTTCTTGGGCACGAAGAACCTCGCGTGGTGCGCGACGACCTGCTCGCGCGTGACGGCCTTGACCGACTCGGGCGATCCGTTCGCCGATCGACCCAGCGGATGATCGGCCCCGTAGATCGCGCGATTGAACAGCGCCTGCCCGACCGCGCGCGGCGTGTCGAGTTCCTGGGCGATGGCCGACAACTGCTGTCCGCGCACGCGCTCGACGGCGTCGGCCGCGAACGCGGGCGTTCGTATGGCCTCCGCCATCAGCGAAAGCGCCAGCGCCGCGTCCTTCGAGAGCGTCTTGGTCGAGACGCCCGCGCCGGAGAACGAGAGCGACCCGCCGACGGCGCCGATCGCGGCTGCAAGCTCCGCCCCGGTGTGCGCGGTCGTGCCCTCTTCGAGCAGCGATCCGGTCATCGCGTCGAGTCCCGCGACTTCCTCGCCGAGTCGCCCGTCGCGAATCTCGAGCGATGCGGCGAAGACCGGCGCCGTCTTCCTTTCGAGCACGATCAGGGTCAAACCATTCGAGAGCACCGTGCGCGTGGGCTCGAGCGTCAGCGCCTTCGCAATCATCGCCGCGGGCGTCGAAGGAGCCGCGACGGCACCGGCGCCGGCCGAGGGATCCTCACGGTAGCGCGCCGAGCGCGCCCCCTTCTCGCCGACGCGCTTTGCACCTTCGGGAGCCGCCCCGCCGCCCGATGCACCGTCCGGCGCCTTCGGGATCGACCGCGCGATCACGCCCCGATCGAGGTCGAT
>JANNRO010000151.1:0-2590 GCA_031401505.1 Planctomycetia bacterium | reverse complement strand
GTCACCTTGACGATCTTGCCCGTGAAGGCGTTGTTGCCCTGCTTGTAGTCGGGCGAGACGTTCGTCTCCGCGTCGAGGCCGACGTCCGCGCCTTCGTCCGCGGAAAACATGAACGGCTGGGTCTTCGGGATCTGCCCTTCAGCGACCTTCTTGCCGTCGACACTCAGGATGGACTTGCCACCCGTGCCGGGCTTGGCGGCATCCGGGATGAACTCGTACGAGATCGTGTGCTTGCCCGGCGCCAGTGCCGTGTCTCCCGCGATGTTCGTGCGCTCGATGGCGAAGAAGTTGTATTCGTGGTGGGGCTTGCCGTCCTTCATGTAGAGCACCCAGCCGCCGAAGAAGCCAGCCTGGGCGATGATGACGCCGTCCGTTTTCGCGTCGTTGAGTTCCACTTCGGCGCTGATCGTGTGGTGCACGCCCTTCACGTTGATGAAGGCGTTCTCGAGCATGCCCGTCATGCCGGGGAAGACCGTCAGCGACTTGCGCCCGTTCAACAGGTCGGGGCGGCCGGCGAGAGCGGGGTTGAACCGCTCGACGCGGCGGTCGTCGATCGGAAGCACATGGTTCCGAATGGCCTCCTTCAGGAACACTTCCTGCAACTCTTTCAACTTGGCCGGTTCCTTGCTCGCGAGATCGGTGGCCTCGCTGAAGTCCGCATCGACGTTGTAGAGTTCCCACACGTCGTCCTTCAACGCGGGCAGCGGTACCATCAGCCACGGGATCGAGTGGCGGGTGCACGCCACCCATCCCTCGTGATAGATGCCGCGATTGCCGAACATCTCGAAGTACTGCGTCGTGCGGCGGTCCTTGGCCTTCGCGTCGTCGGCCGAATAGAGCATCGAGACGCCGTCCATCGGGCGCTGCGTCACGCCGTTCACGGTCTTCGGCTGCGGCAGTTTCGCCGCCTCGAGCGCGGTGGGGGCCACGTCGACGACGTGGTGGAACTGGTTGCGAATCTCGCCCTTCGCCTTGATCCCCTTCGGCCAGTGGAGCACCATGCCGTTGCGCGTGCCGCCGAAGTGGCTGGCCACCTGCTTGGTCCACTGGAAGGGGGTGTTGCCCGCCCACGCCCATCCGATCGCGAAGTGCGGGAAGGTCGTGGGCCCGCCCCAGTCGTCGATGTGGCCCATCATCTGGTCGGCCTTCCCGACGATGCCGTTCAACGCCATCATCTCGTTGTAGGTGCCCTCGGGGCCGCCCTCGGCGCTCGACCCGTTGTCTCCCACGATGTAGTAGAAGAGCGTGTTGTCGAGCTCTCCGATCGCTTCCAACTGCGCCACGAGGCGACCCACTTCATGGTCGGTATGCTCGGCGAAGCCGGCGAACGTCTCCATCTGGCGCTCGAAGAGACGCTTCTGGTCGGCGCTCATCCCGTCCCACGCGGGGATCTCCTTCGGCCGGGGCGTCAACACGGTGTCGACGGGGATCACGCCCATCTTCTTCTGGCGGGCGAAGGACTCCTCGCGCAGTTTGTCCCATCCGCCGCTGAACTCGCCCTTGTATCTCGCGATCCACTCCTTGGGCGCGTGATGCGGGGCGTGCGTCGCGCCGGGCGCGAAGTACATGTAGAAGGGCTTGTCGGGCGTCAGCGCCTGCTGGGAGCTGACCCAGCCGATCGCCTTGTCGGTCATGTCGACGGTGAAGTGGTAGTCGGGCGTCTGCCTGTACTCGACGCGCGTCACGCCGTCGAAGATCGCCGGCGCCCACATGTTGGTCTCGCCGCCGATGAAGCCGTAGAACTTGTCGAAGCCCGAGCCCGTGGGCCAGCGGTCGTACGGACCCGACGTCGAGACCTCCCACGGCGGCGTCTCGTGGTACTTGCCGAAAGCCGCCGTGCTGAAGCCGTTCTGGCGAAGGATCTCGGCGAGCGTCGTGATGGTCTTGGGACGGATGCCCGTGTTGCCGGGGAACGCCGTGGCCAGTTCCATGATCGCGCCGGCGTTGTTCGCGTGGTGGTTGTGCCCCGTGAGGAGCGCGGTGCGGGTCGGGCTGCAGAGCGCGGTCGTGTGGAATCGGTTGTAGCGGAGCCCCGCCGCCGCCATGCGATCGAGCGTCGGCATGCGGATCGGACCGCCGAACGCGCTGCTGTGACCGAAGCCGATGTCGTCGATCAGCACGACCACGACGTTGGGCGCACCGGCCGGGGCCTTGACCTCGAACCGCGGCGGCGGCTTCGCGTTGCGTGCGTCGAGTTCCGTGATCGGCACGACGTTCGGCTCGGCGATGGGCAGCACCGTGCGGTCGATCGCCGTCGCGGCGGACCCGTCCTCCGCTTGGACCGACGGGGTCAACTGGCCGCTCGCGAACAGGGACAGAGCGATCGCGGAGCCGAGCACGAAGGCGAGCGAAAACTGTGAGCGAGAGAATTTCACGGTGGGTTCCTCGAGGGGCGGCGATCTCTTACCCGCGGGCCGACGCTCGCGCAAGTCACCGGCGCGTAGGGGGCTGCATGACCGTAGTTGCGCACCGCCACGCACGGGGCGCCGTCGCCCGCCGAGGCGGAAGGGCCTTGGAGACGAAGGTCTCCCGGCCGTTCGATCACCCGTCGCTACCAAGCAGCGCGGCGCCGTTCTGCTCGAGGCATGAC
>JANNRO010000150.1:0-4930 GCA_031401505.1 Planctomycetia bacterium | reverse complement strand
CGCGTTCGCGCAAGAAGGTCGAGAACATCTACAATGCGCTGAAGTCCGTCTTCCGGCTTTCGCGCGAGAAGAACCTCTCGACCAACCGCGCGTCGAATCTCGTGGCCGAAGAGAAACTGGCTGCAGGCCGCGCGAAGCGGGGGCGATAGAGGCTGGTAACGGTCGGACGCGGGTCCCGTCCGCGAATCGACGATGCGGGCCGGGTGCCGACCATCGGCCGATAACGAGCTGCTGTTCAGGGGCAGGGATGCGGCGCGACTCCGCGGCCGGGTGCACGCGGTGGCGACGCAAGTGGCGGCGGCATGGTGCGTGCGCGTATTTCGGAAAGCGACGAGGGGGTTGGCGGGGCCACGGCTTGGACGACCCAAGCCCACGGCGATCCGATTCGCCACGCGTCTTCCGTATAGGCAGGCATTGTCAATCCTTGACAGCCTTGATAGGATGCGGTCCATGAACGTCAACCTCACGCCGGAGCTTGAGGAACTGATCCAGCGGAAAGTCCAATCTGGCCTCTACAACAACCAAAGCGAGGTCGTGCGCGAGGCTCTGAGGTTGCTCGCGGACCAGGATCGGCTCCGGGAGGTGCACCTCACCAGGCTCCGCGGGGCGCTCGCCGAGGGCCTCTCCCAGGCGGACCGCGGTGAAATCCTGGAGGGGCCTGCGGTCGTCGCGGAGATTCGAGAAACTCTGCGGTTGCGCAGGAAATCGGACAAGAAGCGCGGGTGATCGCCGCCTATCGGCTCACTCCGATCGCGAGCGACGGACTCCGCCGCATCGTCTTTTACGTCGAGGGACGGTTCGGTCCCGAAATCGCGGGGCGGGTGGTCGACGAGTTCGAGCGTGCGTTCGAGCGGCTCGCATCCAGCCAACGTCTCGGGCACCGCCGCCACGACCTCACGCGCGACGAGTGCATTCCATTCTGGTCGGTTGGCCCGACGCTGATCGCCTATCGTGTCCGTCCGGAATGGGTCGAGATCCTCTTCATCGAGCGCGGAGAACTCGACTGGGAACGGATGTTGGCGGAACAGCTGGAGTAGCGTGGGCGCGCGCACCGTTCGTCCCTCCGGTCGGCGACGCAGTTGCCAGCCAGGACAGGGAAACACGGGGGCGGGCACGTTTGCTTCCACTCAATCTCTCGACCCCTGGCGTCGGCGCCAGGCACGTCGGAGAGATGCACGTCTCGAACGGACTGGCAAGTCACGGGAGTTCGCGCTTGGTTGGTGGTCGGCGACGCCACCGGCTGGTAAGCGAGTTGAAGAAAGTGTGCCCGCCTCGGTATTTCCCGGAACGACGACGACACGGCGCCCACCTATTCGGGCTTGTCTTCCCCGGTCGCGGTCGCGATCGCGCGCGAGAGCGTTCGCCCGCCGACGACCAGCGCCGTCCAGACGACGCCGAGGTAGACGATCAGCCCCGCCTGAACAAACCGGTCGGTAACCGGCCCCCCGCGCCACACGACCGCGCCCATCGCGACGAAGCCCAGCCGCCGACGCCAGGTCAGGCCCTTGGGTTTCAACCGTGCGGCCGCGAGGTCGGCGGCGGCCACGAGCAGCCCGAACGCGCCCGCCGCCCATGGAATCCACGACGGGACCGGCGTCCAACGCCCGGTGAGAGCCAGAAACGGCGCCCCGATCGCGAGCGCGAGCGCCAGGAGCAGATCGACGAGCAGGATCGCACCCAGAAACGTCGGAACGTCCACCGCGGGACCGGACTTGGCGAGGCGCAGTTTCACGGGGGCGGGATCGTACGCGGGGGCGCGCTACGACGGCCGCTCGGGCACGAAGTCGATCGGGCATTCGGGCAGCGAGTCGAGCAACGCCTTCCCGTACCGCTTCGTCACGATGCGCGGGTCGAGAATCACCACGTAGCCCGAATCGGTCGCACGGCGCACGAGGCGCCCGAACCCCTGCTTCAAGCGCAGCGCCGCCTGCGGCAGCGACATCTCGTCGAAAGGACGCCGTCCTGCGGCGACGAGCCGCGCCTCACGAGCTCGATGAAGCGGGTGCGTCGGCACGTCGAACGGCAATCGCGTGATGATCACGTTGCGCAGCGCGTCGCCCGGCACGTCGACGCCCTGCCAGAAGGAACTCGTGCCGAAGAGCACGGAATTGGTCTCGCGAAAGCGGTCGAGGAGTGCCGTGCGGGAACGATCCTCGCCGTGGACCAGCACCTCGATCCCGTCGGCGACGAGATCGCCGCGAATCGCCTCGGCCGTGCGACGCAACGACTCGAACGACGTGAAGAGAACGAACGCGCCGCCCGCGGTCCGGCGCACCGCCTCGAGCACGGCGGCCGGGAGCGCCGCCTCGTAACCCTTCGCGTCCTTCGAGGGATCGGGCAGATCGGTGCGCACCACGAGCCGCGCCTGACGCGGATAGTCGAAGGGGCTTCCGACCGAGAGTTCTTCCGCATCGTCGAGGCCCAATCGCTCGCGGGTGAAGCGAAACGACGCGGGCTTGCCGGTCGAGAGCGTGGCACTGGTCAGGATGACCGTGCCGTGCGCGTCGTAAAGCGATTCCTTCAGCTGCGGTCCGGGATCGACCGGCGCACGGATCAACGCCCCGTGACCCGACGGATCCCATTCGGCCCACACGACGTTGTCGGCATCGGGTCCGGGTACCAGCGTTTCGACCTCCGCCGCCAACGCCCCGAACGCCCGCGACCGCGCGCCCAGTTCGAGCGCCAGATCATTCGACGGGGCCGACGTCATGCCGCGATCGAGCGCCGCGGCGAGCGAGGCCAGCCGCTCGGCGAAGCCCTCGTCGGCGGGCAGCGGCCCTTCGACCGAGACCGGCCCGCCGGTCGACGGCCGTGGGAGCGCGCCGCGCAGTCCACCGAAGAACGCCTGCGCCGCCGCCCGCATCTCGGTGACCAGCCGCCGGAGTTCCGGATCGGGGTGTCGCGCGAGCAACCCCGACTCCTTCTTGTCGTTCCAGAGCCGGCCGAGCAGATAGGAGATCCCGCGCGAGGTGACGCGCGTACCGAGCGCCTCCGCTGCCGTGTCGGGCAGGTCGTGCGCTTCGTCCACGATGATCGCGTCGACTTCGGGCAGGAACGAGGCGCCTCCTCGACGCAACGCCAGGTCGGCCAGCAGCACGTGATGGTTCATCACGAGCAGGCTCGCGGCCTGCGTCCGGCGCCGCCCCGCCTGATACGGACACTTCTCGTAGAACGGACACTTCTTGTGGAGACAGTTCCCGCTCTCGGCGCGCGCGCTGTCCCAGACGTCGTCGCGCACCGCGAACGGAATCTCCTGCCGCGTGCCGAGCCCCATCTCCGCCGCACCCGAGAGCGCTTCGAGTTGCGAACGGGACTCGAAGTCGGGAAACAGCCCGGGTCCCTCCGCCATCGCGAGCGAGAGCCGCCGCAGACAGACGAAGTTTCCCCGCCCCTTGACGAGCGCGGTCGTGCCGCGATAGGGGAGCGCCTTGACGAGGAGCGGCAGGTCGCGCAGCACCAACTGCTCCTGGAGCGCGATCGTGCTCGTCGCGACGGCCACCTTCTTCCCCGTCTCCTCCGCCCAGCGCAGCGCCGGCAGCAAGTAGGCGAACGACTTCCCGACGCCCGTGCCCGCCTCGACGATCAGGTGATGCGGACCGCGTAGCGCCGCGTCGACCGCCTCGGCCATGCGGGCCTGCTCGGCCCGGGGCTCGAACGAGTCGAGCATCCGCGCGACCGGCCCCTCGGGACCGAGAAGGCGAGAAACGGATTCGCCGACCGGAGCGTCAGGAGCGGGGGTCATGGACGTCGGGGGAGAGGATGGGGCCCGCGGAAAAGCGGACGGGTCGGCATCGGATGGAGGGGGGTCGGGGGGAGGGATGTGGGAGGGCGAGGGCCGAATTCGGAGTTGTGGCACCCGAGACGGCGGCCCGACCTTGTCCCGGAGGAGTGCCGACGGCTATCCTACGAGGCTACGGTCCGGGAGGCCCAAGCACTGCCATGTCGATTCGCCGCCCCCTCGTCGCCTCGTTCGCCGTGTTCGCCGCCACCCTGACCCTCGTCGGTTGCTCCTCGGGCAATCGCTCCCCCTGGGGGACGCGGCAGATCGTCGACGAGACGCCCGCGCTCGCCCGCCCCTCCGACGCCTTCGCGGTCAATCGCGGAGACTGGCTCGTCGGCAAGCAGACCGGGGTGTGGATGGTGCTCGCGACGCCCGAACCGGGACAGGCGCCCAAGCGTCTGGGCTACATGACCTCGAGCAATCACCGCGAATTGCGCGGCGGGCCGTCGTTCCAGATGTTCGAGGTCACGGCGCTGGACAGGAAGACGGTGCTCGGCTCGATCGACTCGCTCGGCAACGCGACGCGGTTCGTCCCCGTGCGCAACTCGGTCGAAGCGGTGCCGGTCGGCAACAACCGCCTCGAATTGAACGTGCAGGCGATTTTCGATCTGGGCAAGCCCGTGACGGTCGAGAAGACGTCGGAGCGGGATCTGGCGGCCGAGATCGTCTTCAACTCGTACGACCACGACGGGAACGGCCTCGTCGAGCGCGACGAAAAAGACATCGACAAGAACGAGTACCCGACGAACCCGGTCGAGTTGAAGCGCTTCATCGCGGCCGACGCCAACAAGGACGGCCGGCTCGACAAGACCGAGTTCGACGCGACGCTCGACATCTAGATCCGAACGGGCGAGCGTCAGAGGGGACGATCCTCGGGGGGATGTCGATCGAGCCACTCGAGATCGATCCGATCCTTCGGACGACCCGACGCGCGCTTGTTCCGGATCAGCGCCCCGCGTCCGATGACCGGCACGTCGATTCCCTCCAGCGTTCCGGCGACTCGTTGACTCCAGGCCTCGTCGAACTCGACGCCGGACACCGAAGTTGGAGTTTGTGAACAAATCCCGCGAGGGCCAAAGGCCGAGCGATTGCGCCACGAGGCAAGGAGCGAGGAGGAGGCGCGCTCCCGGTCGTGAAGAGAGCTACGGG
>JANNRO010000149.1:0-13292 GCA_031401505.1 Planctomycetia bacterium | reverse complement strand
CCCTGCTCGATCCGGTCGAGGTCGGCCTGTGCTCGCCACGCCCTCCACGCGGCGCACGCGGCGTCGCCCTCGAGCAGGGCGGCTTTCAGGAGCAGCAACTCTCGTGCGTCGGGCAGGGGGCCTCGTGTCGTCATGGACCGGGCGTCGGACCCCGCCGTCGATCGAGGACCGCCTTGGCGAGGCGCACGAACTCGCCGCGCGCCGCGGGGCGCAGGATTCCGGTGTTGCGTGCGTGGATGCGGCGCTCGGCCAGCACTTCGGGCACGCGCACGACGACGGGCCGGGTGTCGTCGAAGCGGATCCACCACTCGGCCGCTTCCGATGCCGTCCAGTCCGTCGCGAATCCACCCGTCGCCTCGAAGACGTCGCGGCGCACGACGAGCGTGGTGGGGGAAACTCCCTCGAGCACCTCGGGTTGCGGGATGGTCGTGCGGCCGAGCTCCGGACTGAAGAACTGGCGGAGGAGACCGATCGAAGCGTCGGCCGTGCCGAGCGACGCGATCGCGTCCCGTTGGCGTCGCAGTTTTCCCGGCAGCCAACGGTCGTCGGCGTCGAGAAACGCGATCCAACGCGCCGTCGTCGCGGCGACGCCGTGGTTGCGTGCGGCACCGGCGCCCCGCGGTGGCTGGGTGAGTACTCGTACGCGGGCGCCGGCCTCGCGCGCGACCGCCGCGCTGCGATCGGCCGAGCCGTCGTCGACGACGACGATCTCGGCCGGGACGACGTCCTGGGCGAGGACGCTCGCGAGCGCTTCGGCGAGGTATCTCTCGCCGTCCCGCACCGGAATCACGACCGCGACGTCGAAGGCGATCGAATTCACGTCAGTACCTCGGGCGGCCACCCGGCGAGTGCAGCGACGGCTCCGTCGGGCGTGCGGCGGCGGGCGATCGAGTCACGAAGGACTTCGAAGAACGCACGAACGTCGCGCGCACGTTCTCGCGTCGCGTTCGTCGCGTGGCGACGATAGAGCTGGACGAGCACGCGATCGAGTCGGGCCGGCACGTTGACCTCACGCGCCCGGAGGAACCAATCGACGTCCTCGTCGAAAGCGCGGGAGGCGTCGAGCGGACCCACGAGTTCGAACGCGCGGCGGGTCACGAGCGCGGCCCCGAAACTCGGCTCGGGCGCGGGCGGACCGAGCGGCACGAGCACGCCCGCTTCGTCACGGACGCGCTGCGTCAGTCCGAGCACGAGTTCGACGCCCGGCGTGCGTTGGAAGGCGCGGAGCTGGCTGGCGATGCGACCGGGCACCCAGAGGTCGTCGTGATCGATGAACGCGAGCAGGGTGCCGCTCGCGGCAACGATGCCGGCATTGCGTGCCGCGGCGGCCCCGCCGAAAGGGCCGCGCAGCACGCGCACCGTCGGGCCCGCCGCCGTGGCGATCGCGGCGCTCGCATCGGTCGAGCCGTCGTCGGCGACGATCACTTCGAGCGGCGACGGATCCTGCGCGAGGACGCTCGCAAGCGCCGCCCCGAGATAGCGGGCCCCGTCGCGAACCGGCACGACGACCGAAACCGCCGCCGCACTCACGGTCGCACGCCCGCGAGGCCCGCGACGACGCCGGGAATGGCTTCGATGTCGGAGCCGAGAACGAGGTGATGGGCGGGCACGGCGCGCGCAACGGCGGCGAGTCGAGCGAACGACGCGTGTTCCGCGCCGGGCAGCGGGAGGATCGAACTCGGGGCGAGGGCGCCCATGCACGCCGCTCGGTCCGCCGGCTCGGTGCGCGTCGTGGGGCCGCCCTCGACGCGAGGGAGCAGGATCGCGGCGACCGCGAAGGACGCGACCATGCGTGCGCCGCTGCGGTCGTCGACGAAGAGGAGCCCCTTCTCTTCGTCGAGGCGGTCGGCGTTGCGCAGGCGGTCGCGCAAACTCGGCATCCGCTCGAGCGTGCCGGCGCGCACGGTCGCCGACGCGTAGAGCGCATGCGCGCGCAGCGGGTTTCCCGGTTCGAGGACGAGATTGTTGTCTCCGGCGTAGTCCCAACCGGCCTCGACGCAGAGGAGCGCGGTCGTCGTCTTGCCCGAGCCGCCTCGACCGGTCAGCAGCACGCCGCTCCCCCGCATGGCGACTCCGGCTGCATGGACGATCTGGAGTCCTGCGTCGGACAGCCACCATGCGAGCAGGGTGCGCAGAGGCGATGCCGTCTCATAGTACGGGACGGCTTCCGCGTCGCGCGTCCACGCGAGCGCGCGACCGTGCTCTCGATCGTGTACCACGAGCATTCCCGACCCGGCGTTGAACGAAACGCGCCATCGTCCGTCGCGAAGCCCCTCGACGTCGGCGCGCGCGCGAACGTTGTCATGCCCCCAGGGCGGGGGCGGCATGCGCACGCCCGTCGAGACGGAATCGAAGAGGAAAATCGAGAGGGTTGCGAGGTCGTCTCGGCGCCGGAGATGGGCGAGCGCGGGAAAGAGCCTGGCCTGCAACGCAGGGCCTGCGAATTCGAGGTCCGCGCGTTGTCCCGCAATCGAAATGCGCTCGGTGACGCGTCCGCGCGCGGCGACCGCACGTTCGAAGGCGACGAGGGCTGCGTCGAAGAATCGCGCCGTGGAGGCGGCGATCGCATCTCGATCGACGGCCGTCGTCGTGCCGTCAGGGGGCGACATGGGGCCAGCCCGACTCGTCGACGTCGTGGATCGGGTCGACCAGGAAGAGTTCCTGCAGATCGGAGAACACCTCGAGGCGTGGCGGTACGAACGATGATCGAGCGGTCGGAGGTGCGTCGTCCGTCGGCGGCGGTCCGATGACACGATCGTCGGGTACGACGAGTTCATGCTCGAGGAGCGACGCGAGGAATGACGACGCGCACTCTCTCGCACGCGATGCGGCGACGTCGAAGGTGCGGCCGAGCGCGTCGGCCATGCCGTCGATCGTGGCGCCGCGCTCGATCGAGGCCCACGCGACCTTGCCCGCGTCGTCGAGTCGGAAGTACTTCCCCGAGCGGAAGTGGATCAGGATGACCTCGCGCTCGAACCCCTCGTGGGCTACATCGCGCCGGTTCGGAACGTAGCGCGTGTCGGCTGCCATTTGTCGAATCCTACCTGCCTTGACTCTTGCGCTACCGGCGGCGGCGCTTGGGCGGAGGGGGTAGAGAGGCCCGTCGGGAGGCGTCCATCGCCACGACGCGCGAGCGCGTCCACGCGATCGCGAGAATCAGGAGCGCGAGGATCAACGTGTAGAACGAGAACGCGCCCGATGGCTTGCCCTTCCACTGGCCCGCGCTCGCCGCCGAGAACATGCGCGCGAACTCGACGGCGAACCCCACGTTCATGAACACCCAGCCGAGGATCGTCGCTCCGATCGCCGCGAGCAGACCGAACGCCGCCAGCACCGACAACTTGGGCTTTCCGAAGAGGTCGCCGAACGCGCCCAGCGAGAGGAGTGCGGCCGCGAGGACCAACGCACCGATCACGAGCCCGAGCGTACTCGACACGCTCGCGGCCGCGCGCATTTCGTCGGCCGACTCCTTCGTGGCCCCGCGCGGCGTGCCCGGGGCCGATTCGACGTCCGAGTACGGGTAGGAATCGGCTGCGATGATCGTCGCGCCGTGCGCGTGGTAGATCGAGACGCGGGTCAGTCCGAACAGGATTTTCGAGTCCGGTCCGCCGCTCTCCGGCCTGTCGTTCGGAATGGTGACCTGCGCCCATTGACCGAACGCGAGCGCGACGACGAGCGCGATCACCCCGAGGAGTCGGCACCCGATCACGATGATCGAGGCCGGCGGCGGCGGACGAGACGCCGACCGTGTTCGCGTGGGGCGTTCCCCCTCGTCGCGATCGCGTCCCGCCCGCGGTGCGGTTTCGTTCGCAACGGCGACGGTGGTCGGCGCGGCATCGAAGAGCCCGGGGATCGAATCACCGCGCCGGAAGTTCGTGCCGTCCTCGGACAGTTCCATTTCCGGACGCACGCGGCCCGACGCGATCCAGGCGCGGATTCGATCGGCGGAGAACGGGCCCTGCACCCGGTCGCCCTGGCGGATGAAGTACGACGGCTCGCTCATCGGGATGTGCTCGGCCCCTCGCGTCGAATCGACGGCGGAGGGTAGCCACCCGGTTGCCACGTCGCAATGCCCGAACCCCGGACCCCGCACACGTCCGACGGCCCCTCTCGCCTCCCGATGCAACGAAACGGCCCCGGACGCGACGTCCGGGGCCGTCTCGAGAACCAGCGAAGCTCGAAGAATCGGCCGAAGCCGATCCGCGTCGCCTACATGTAGTTGATGAACCAGCGGTTCGGCGTCGTCTCGCTCTGCTCGTCGCGGCGCCACGGCGGAACCACGCCCTCGAAGATCGCGGCGACCCACGGGACGTCCACCGGCGCGAGCTTGCGGCCCGGCGTCAGGTGCATCTCGCGGTCGCGGATGTCGGCCAGCAAGTGGCCGAGGATGTCGAGATGGAAGCCGTGGTCGTGCGCGAGCACGTCGAGGAACTTGCGCAGATAGCGATCGTCGACCTGCTCGGACGCCCGACGGTGGAACACGATTGCGCGCTCGGCCGCGCGGAACGCCTCGTCGAACGACTGGTAGAGCGACTCGGGCGTCAGGATCGAGGGACCCTCGGCCGCGCGCGGACGACGACGACGCCCGCTCTGACGAGCGAGCTGCTTGCCGTCTTCCCGGTCACGCAGATGACGCGAGAGGATGCGCGCATGATCGCGCACCTCGGCGGCGTACTCCTCGAAGAGGCGGCGGATCGGGCCGTAGGTGAATGCGCGACCGACCCGGAGGTAGCGCGCCTCGACCTGCTGCTCGATCAGGATCGCGGTCTGGAGAATGCGGGCCGTCTTGTCGGCGTCCTTGCGGGACGGCGCGGTCGGCGCCGCAATCACGGGGATGCCGAGCGTCGGCGTGGGAGGGTTGATGGTGGTGGTCATGGCCTTCGAACTCCAAAGGATCTGTGCTTGAGATGCCGGCCGCCCGCTCGGGGAGAACCCGAGTCGGCGAGCGAGTACCCCGCGCAGGAACGTCAGAAGCGGGGTCGGAACCCAGCGGAAATGGGCCAGGAGATCCGGTTCACCACCCGAGAGCGGGCGGCTGGCCAAACATCCGGCTCGATAGGGTCCAAGGTTTTTCGACCCCGAACGCTGTCGATCCGGGGGAGGTTACGACAAGCACGAGGGAGAGACAAGAGGGAAAGTTTTCCGACACCCCCGGAATCGGCCGAAATCATCGGGAAATTCACGGTGATGTCGGGAATGATTGTATAAAGCAATGAAATGGGCGCGTTCGGCCTGTTTCCCGGGCTCCGGTAGACTCCCGCCCCGTGTTCCAGAGCCTCGTCGGCCGGTTGGCCTGCCCCCGAACCGGGGAATCGCTCTGTTTCGAGCCCGAGCGGGGCGTGCCGCTCGGGGATCCTGTCGATGGCGGGTCCCTCGTTTCGACGATTTCGGGTTTTCGCTACCCGATCGAGCGCGGCATTCCGCGCCTCCTCCTCCCCGATTCGCCCATGGCGGTTCGCGCCGCGTCGACGAGGGACGCCTTCGAGCGGCAGTGGCGTCACTACGCGCGTCTCCCGCGCATCTTCGGCAAGGACGAGGCCTCGATGGCGAGGAACCTCACGAACGAGCGCATTGGTTCGCGCATACGGCGGGGCTGGTATCGCAGGAAGTGGGTGCTCGACGCGGGATGCGGGCACGGGCGCTATCTCCAGGCGTTCGCCGATCTCGGCGCGACGGCCGTGGGCATCGACGTCGGCGACGGCCCCGAGCGGGCGCGCGTTGCGCTCGATGACCCGCGCATCCACGTCGTCCAGGGCGACATCCTGCGCCTTCCCTTTGCCGATGGTGCGTTCGACCTCGCGTTTTGCGACGGCGTGCTCCACCACACGCCGGACCCGAAGGCCGGCTACCTCGAACTCGCCCGTGTCGTAAGACCCGGTGGCGCGGTCTACATCTGGCTCTATCCGAAGGAGGGGCGGCTGCGCGAGACGGTCTTCGGCGCCGCGCGCGCGATCACGACGCGACTTCCGGGCGCATGCCTTCGCACGTTCTGCTTTGCGATCGCGCCGCTGACGGCCGTCGTGCGGAGTTACTCGCGGACACGGTTCCCGGTCGCCCATTGGGGCGAGTGCGCGCAGGTGGTCCACGACTGGCTGGCACCCCCGCTCCAGAGCCACCATACGTTCGACGAGGTGGCGGGCTGGGCCCGCGAGGCCGGTCTCTCGTCGCTCGAGGAACTCCCCGTGCCCGTCGGCGTTACGGCGTGGAAGCCCGCATGAACCCAGAGGGGCGCGGATAAGGTGGCCTCCATGCGTGTCCTCGTCACGGGTGCCGCCGGATTCATCGGGTCCCACGTCGCCGAGCGGTTGCTCGCCGACGGCCACGCCGTAACGGCGGTGGACAACTTCCATCCGTACTACGATCGAGCGATCAAGGAGCGCAACGTCGCCGCGGTTCGTGCGCACCCGAACGCGCGCTTCGTCGAGGCCGATCTCTCCGGTGCCGATCTTGCGCCGATCGTGGAGGGCATCGACGCCGTCGTTCACCTCGCGGCGCAGGCCGGCGTGCGCGGTTCGTGGGGCGACTCGTTCGGCAGCTACCTCGACTGCAACGTACTGTCGACCCAGCGCCTGCTCGAAGCCTCGCGCCATCGCCAGCTCCACGCCTTCGTCTACGCCTCGAGTTCGAGCGTCTACGGCGACGAGGAACTCGGCGCCGTGTCCGAGTCGACGCTGCCGGCGCCGCACAGCCCCTACGGCGTCACGAAGCTCGCGGGCGAGCATCTGGCGCTGCTCTACCGTCGAAATCACGGCACCCCGGCCGTCGCGCTGCGCTACTTCTCCGTCTACGGTCCGCGCGAGCGCCCCGACAAGGCCATCCAGCGCTTTCTGACGGCCGCCCGCGCGGGTGGGGGAATCCGCGTGCTCGGCGACGGGTCGCAAAAGCGCGACTTCACCTACGTCGGCGACGTCGTCGAGGCCACGATGTCGGCGCTGACCGATCCCCCCGTCGGCCGCGCGATCAACATCGCGCGCGGGCAGACGGTCGCGCTCAACGACCTCATCGACATCGTCCGGCGCACGACGGGCGCCGCGCTGCCCGCGACCCGAGGCGCCGCCGTTCAGGGCGACGTGCGGACCACGTCGGCCGACATCTCGCTCGCGAAAGCACTGCTCCGCTACGCGCCCCGTACCGATCTCGCCGTCGGCATCGCCGCGCAGTGGGCGCACGTTCGCGCCGATCCGCTGCTGGCGCCCGCTGCGGTCAAACGCGAGTAGCATCGCGTTCGCACGCGGCCTGAACTCCGGGAGTTTTCGTCCATGGCTCGGGGTACCGGCCTGCTCCTGATCGGCCTGCTCGCGCTGGGGGCGAACTCTTGTGGAGGGGGTGGGGGCGGCGGGGGAGGGACCTCCTCGACCGGGGACATCGAAGGCACGATCGTATTGCCCGACGAAACGTGGTCGATGCTCGCGGAGCGCGAACCCAACGATGCCGTCGCGCAGGCGCAGGTGCTGCCCCCCCTGCAACCCCGCTCGCTCGTGACGGTCGCCGGCGAGGCGGGCGTTTCCGGCGCGCGCCTCGGACAGGTGGATACCACCGACGCGTTCCGTATCCGCTGCCACGTCGCGCAGGTCCTGACGCTGACGCTGACCGCCTCCGATTCGAGCGTCATCGTGGGCGACTTCGATCTGGCGGCGTTCAACACCGCGACGACGGCGTCGTTCGGAGCCGTGTCGACGTTCGCCAATCCCGAGGTCCTGACGTTCACGCTGCCGGCCGAGACCGCCGTCGACGTCGTCGTCACGTGTGCAAGCGCCGACGGCGCGTACACGTTGCGCTTTGCGACCGTCGACCCGCCGCCCGTGCCCGTGTCGATCGCGGTACACGCGGCTTCGATCGCGGCGGCGCGGCCCTTGGACGCGGCCTCGCTCCCGTCGCTCGATGCCGTGGCGTATCTCATGAACCAACCGGCGTGCGCGCCCGGTCGGCTCGTGGTGCGTGCGAAGGGCGCCGTCTCGGGCGAACGCCTGGCGGCGCGCGTGGGCGCGCGGGTCGTGCGTCGAACGGGCGGCGGGTCGTTCGTGTTGGAATTGCCGCGACGGCTGCGCGGGGCCGAAGCGCAGGAGGCGCTCGCGGCCGCGTCCCGCCTCTTGGGCGACGGCGACATCGAATTCGCCGAGCCCGACTGGGTGGTGTTCCCTACCGGGGAGCCCAACGATGCCGACTACCAGCGCCAGTGGAATCTCCACGCGATCGGATGTCCGTCCGCGTGGGACATCACGACGGGCGTTCCCTCCGTCGTCATCGGCATGATCGACACGGGGATCGCCCCGCATCCCGATCTCGACACCCAGCGTGTCGCGGGATTCGACTTCGTTTCCGACGCTTCGAATTCCGGCGACGGGGACGGTCGCGACGCCGATCCGACCGACCCGGGGGGCCACGAGAACTCGGACGGGTCGTCCGACTTCCACGGCACCCTCGTGGCGGGACTGATCGCGGCGAAGCAGAACAACGCGTTCGGGGGCTCGGGCGTCGCACCCGGCTGCAAGGTCATGCCGCTGCGCGCGTCGGGCCTCACGGGGGGAACGGTCTCCGATCTGGCCGACGCGATCCGCTACGCCGCGGGACTCTCCGTGCCGGGGCCGGCCGCGCCGCTCTCCGTGCCGCTCCGCGTCGTCAACGTATCGCTCGCCACGACCGTCAATGCGACGGAACTCGCGCTCGCGTGCCAGTCTGCATCCGATGCAGGCGTCCTGCTCGTCTGTGCGGCCGGGAACAACGGCGGACCGGTCGCCTATCCCGCGGCGTACGCGACGACGTTCGCCGTCGGCGCCGTCGATGGGCGCCTCGTCCGGGCGTCGTACAGCGGCTCCGGCCCGGAGCTCGACTGCGTGGCGCCGGGTGGTGACGACGGACGCGACGTCGGTGCCGACGGATTCGTGGACGACGTGCTCTCGACCGTCCGCGACGAGACGCGGCTGCCGTCCTCTCCGAGCGAAATCTACTACGGTGGGACCAGCATGGCCGCGCCCCAGGTGGCGGGCGTCGCGGCATTGGTGCTGTCGGTCAATCCCGCGCTGACGCTCGCGCAGCTTCGCGCCACGATTCTCACGTCCTGTCGCGACCTCGACGTGCCGGGCTTCGACGAATCGACCGGTAGTGGCCTTTTGCAGGCGGGCGAGGCCGTGCGCCAGGCGCTTTTCGATCTCGGGACACCCCGCACCGACCCTCCCGCGCTGATGCTGTCGAGCACGGCGATCCGCATTCCTTCGAGTCAGTCCGTCGGCAGCGTCTACGTCAACAACGCCGGTGGCGGCCTGCTTGCCGTCACATCGGTCGTCGCCCGTACCGACAATGGACTGCCCTGGCTCTCGGGTGCGAGGACGTCGTCGGCGAGCCCGTCGAGCGACACCGAACTCGTGCTCGCGATCGTCGATCGGGCGGGGCTTTCGAACGGCAGCTACGCCGGCAGCCTGCTCGTGATGGACGGCACGACGGCGCTCGGTCTCGTGCGGGTCGTGCTCGAAGTGGGTGCTCAACCGCTCAACGGGATCGCGTTTTCGGTCGTCGCGATCAACGACTCGAACGGCGGGGTCGTGAAGTCGGGGCTCGCGATCGCGGAGACGGGGTATCGATTCGCGCTCCGGGGGATCGCGCCCGGGACCTATCGCATCCGGGCGGGGACCGACCTCGATCGGGACGGCTTCTTCTGTGAAGCGGCGGACTGGTGCGGGAACTACGGAGGCGTCGTTCCCGGCACCCTTCCCGTGACCTCGGGGCAGGTGACGACCGGCGCCGACGTCGTGCTCCGGTAGGAACGTGCGCGGTCCAAGCGTGAACCGCGGCCCGACGGAGGTCGCTCTCCGGGTACATTCCCGCACACCCATGGCCCTTCGCCTCCTCCGAAACCCCGCGCTCCTGACGAGCATCGCCGTTCACGCGGCCGTCGTGGGCGTCGGAACCTGGGTTGGGCGAGTCGTCGAGCCCGTCGATCGCCCGGCGCTGCTGCTGGGCATCGAGTCGCCGGAGTTGGTGGGATCGGTCGACGTGGAGGCGCCTCCTCCCCCTCCGGACATGGCGCCCGTCGTCGAAGCCGTCGCCGATTTCGTGCCCGATGCACCGACGCCCGAGGAGGCGCTTGAACTCCCGCCTGACGAAGCGGTCATCGCGGACGCGGAGCCGCTCCACTTCCACGAGGTACCGGTCGGCGTGCGAAACGCCCCGAAGGTGAGGCTCCTGGCGGCTCCGACCCCACCGGTCGTCGCGTCCGCGCCGCCGTCGCCGTCGCGTCGCGGTTCCCGCACGCAGACACGTTCGGCCGAACGCATCGGCAATGCGCCGCCGATCTATCCCATGGAGGCGCTGCGCCATCACTGGGAGGGGACGGCCGTTCTCGACGTGCGCGTGACGTCCGAGGGCCTCGTGTCCGAAGCGACCGTTTACGAGTCGTCGGGGTCGCGCGTGCTCGACGACGCCTCGATCGCCGCCGCGCTGACCTACCGGTACTCGCCGCGGCTGGTCGACGACGTTCCCGCCCCCGATTGGCTGCGAGTGCCGTTCGTCTGGAAGATCACCGGGCCGTAGGGATGGCGAGCCGGGTACCGCGATCGTGAGGGAAATCGCCGACCGCTCGCTTCACTCGACGGCGATCGAGGTATCCCGCCGCACGCGGGTGACGGGATTGCGGTGCACCCGCACCTCCGTCGACGCCGACAGCACCGAGTTTCCGAGCCAGCCGCGGGACCTTGCCGCGGGCTGCGTGCGGAGATCGACGTCTCGGCCGCCGCCGCCCGCCGTTCGGTTATCCTCTCCTCACGTCATGCCCGCGCACATCACCCTCGACCGCACGGCCATCGCCGACGCCTGCCGGCGGCATCGCATCCGGAAGCTGTCAATCTTCGGTTCCGTCCTTCGCGACGATTTCCGGCCCGACAGCGACATCGATCTCCTGGTCGAGTGGAAGCCGGGGGTGCGCGAGGATGCGTTCAGCCTCTACGACGTCGAAACGGACCTCTCCAAGCTCTTCGAGGGCCGGAAGGTCGACCTCGTGAACGAACGATTCCTCTATCACCGACTCCGCGATCGAATCCTCGGCTCCGCCGAAGTCGTGTATGACGAAAGATGACCTCGTCTACGTCGGCCACATGGTCGAGCAGGCGAGATCCATCTCCGCCAAAGTACTGGGCAAGACGAGGGCTGAATTCGACGCCGACGAGAACCTCCAACTCGCGCTCACGTATCTGATCCAGACGATCGGCGAATCGGCCCGGCGCGTTGCCAACCCGTTTCGACAGGCACACCCCGGTGTGCCGTGGGAGAAGATCGTCGGAATGCGGAACCGGGTGGTCCACGATTACCTGTACGTCAATCCGAACATCGTCTGGGAAACTGCGATGTTGCGCATTCCAGAACTGATCACGGTCCTCGCGCCGCTCGTTCCCCCGACCTGAGGAGATACCGAGCCGGGCACGTTTTCTTCAACGGCGCGTCCCCGAGCGCACGCGCCACACGGGAGCGTTGCCGCGTCGCGCGAGTCAGTCGTTACTCGCGGCTGCCTTTTTCGACGACCGCGAGCGTGCGACCGAGGACCGACGTTCCACCGCCAAGGCCCATCGGCCAGTGTTCGGCCACGAAGGCGTCGTCCATCGCCGGTGATGCTTCGGTTGCATGCCCGGTCGCGACGTCGCGCGCACGCGCCAGCGCGTATCGGGCCCATTCCCCGCCATCCGCTCCATCTGCGGCCCGGTCGCGGACGTCGAGGCGAAGGGTGCGCACGGCGCGGTCGGCGGACGCGCGCAGATCGGCGTCACCCGTCGCGATGCTGACCTCGAGCAGGGCGGCGGTCGCGATGGCCTGGTCGCGCACGAGCGACGTGGCCTCGGGGCCGAAGCGTCCGGAGGCCCCCTGACGCGTGCGCAACCAACGAACGGCGGCGGCGATCGCCCGGGCGGATTCGGCGTCCTTGGGCACGGTGCGACTCTCGCCGATCAAGGCCAAGACGGCGAGCCCGGTCGCGGCCTCGTCATGGCGAGCACCACCGACGGTAGACGCCGCCGAAAAACGGCCGTCCTCCCCTTGCGCGGCGAGGAGCCTCGCGCGTTCGATCGGGGTGCCGACGGCCTCGAGTGCGCGGCCGCCGGATGTTGCTTCCGGCGCACCGGCCATGGCGACCGAATTCGCGACGGGACGTGCGTCCGACTCGGGTGATCGGGTGTTCCGTCCGACGCCGATCCACAGGGCGGTGACGACGCTCGCAGCCGCTGCGAAACCAGCGAATGCCGCGCGACGTCGCACGCGAAGACGCCCGCGCTCGGCGGCCAGGGCGGCGCCCACGTCGGCCTCCCAGTCGCCGCCCGAGCCGAACGACGAAAGCCTCGAGCCGAGGATCGAGATCGAATCGACGTCGGCGCGACAAGTCGGACAGCGCAGCAGGTGCCGCGAAATGTCGGCGCGACGCGACTCGTCGGAGACGTCGAGGAGTTGTCCGAGCGCGAACGCCGTACGGTCTTCCGGGTCGAGACACCCGGCGGGTGCGCGCTCAGCGGGCGGAATCGTCGCCATCGCCTAGCACTCCCCGCAGCCGCTGGACCGCATGGTGCATGCGCGACTTGACCGTGCCGACGGGAATGCCGAGCATCGCGGCGACGCGGTCGTAGGGGAGTCCGCGGACCGCACCCAATTCGACGACGTCGCGAAGTTTGCGGGGGAGCGTCGCCAGCGCCGCCGCGAGGTCGATGCGCTCGGCCGAGACGACGGCCGGATCGGCGGAGGCCGAGTCGTGGGAGCGAGGCCCGGCTCCCGGGTCGTCGTCGGGCAGCGCCGACGTGTGCGCCGTCCAGCGCACGACCCGGCGGCGCCAGTCGAGGAACGCCCGCCTCGCCAGCGTGAAGAGGAACGCCGGAAAGGGGACGGCCGGTCGGTAGTCATGGCGGTACCGATAGACACGAAGCAGGGTCTCCTGGGCGCAGTCTTCCGCGCCATGGAGATCAGCGCCCAGACCCTGGATGAAGTTCACCACCCGGGGTCGCCACCGTTCGGAGAGGGTGGCGAAGGCCTGCGAGTCGCCCCGGTCGATCGCCGCCATCAGGGCGAAATCGTCGGGCCCGCCCGAATCGGCGGGGTTCGGCGCGCGCAGGGGGGAAATCGGGGCGGTCACGTGGGGAGGGGAACGGAACCGGTAGACCGGAGGTTCGGGGGAAAGGGGAGCCCTAGGAGCCTGTCGGAGAAAGCTCGTCGCGAGCCCGACGAGACCGAAGCGAGGCCGAAGAGCACAGGCCGAAACGCCCGAGGCGGGTTCCTATCCCTTCGCAGGGCGTTTCGGCCGAGCAATTCGGCCGCAGCGAGAGGAT
>JANNRO010000148.1:0-17783 GCA_031401505.1 Planctomycetia bacterium | reverse complement strand
GCCCGGTCGGACTTTCGGGCGACCCCCATGCGATGTCGTAGCCCGTCGCCGCGAGGACTCTCGCGCGCTCGAGTTCCTCGGCCGTCAGGTCGGCGGGGGTACGTAGTCCCGGTGCGATCGCTCCCGTAGGTCCGGACCTCCGTGACATCGCGGCGAGCGGCGGCGAAGGCAGCGCCGGGAATCCAGGACCCGGCTCCATCAGGGAAGCCTTGAACGGGAATGGATCGACCTCGCCCTCTTGATCCAACTCGATCGGCGACGAGAACGTCGGTGACGGGAGCGAGCGCGATGCCTCGAGGCGAAAGCCCCCGAACGTTGCACCGCCCGATCCACCGGACATCGACCCGCCGTACTTCATCGACGGCGGCGGCATCCCGATCGACGCCTTGCCGACCGTCGTAGGGCTCGCGCGGCGCGCGTACCAGTCGGACTCCCGCTGCCGGAAGGCCGCCTGCGTTTCGCCCTTCTGCTTCGTGGGTCTGGAGTCCGGATCGTTCGGATCGAAGTAGGGCGTCATGGCGCACGTTCCCGGGGGACGCCCGGGCCTCCATAGTCTACGACAGCCCGACGCTCGAGAGGGGCAGTACGCTCCCGATCGACTGCGACGCGAACGCGATGTTCAATTCGAGGGTCGCGAAAAGCAGGTCGGTCGCACCCGACGAACGGTGAGGCCCGTCGGCCCGGATGCCGGGGCCCGTGTCCAGGTTGTAGCACCAGACGAGTCCGTCCAACTGCGGATGGACTCGCCGCCGGCCAATCGCCTGCCGCTCGGCGGGAACCGCTGCGCCGTTTTGCCATACGGACGCACGCATTCGACCCACACTCATGGGACTCTGACCACGCATCGAAAACCAAGCCCCTCCCAGGTCCACGCTGGGTCGCTGTGCCGCCTTCGCGCAATGAGATCCAGTGCACTCGGAGTCAAATAGGAGTCACCTCGGACCACCCGTTCGACGCACGTGTGGCACGTCGAGGAGAGTGACGGATCGAGCAGCAAGCGCTCATACGGGACGTAGAAGTCCGAGCACCACTCCTCGACATTGCCGATCAAGTCATAAAAACCATGGACTTGTGGAGGTCTCACGGACGCGGCGGAGATCCAACCGGTCGGACTCAGACTTCGTCTCGCGACATCGTCCTCCGGGCCCCAGGGAAACTGCCAGACGTTTGATCCTAGCCTCGCGACATACTCCCACTCGGACTCCGAAGGCAATTCCGCTCCGACACGGTGCGCATAGTCGATGGCCTCAAAATAGTTCACAGCGCCCACCGGACGATCCGGCGCGGACTCCCACGCGCGATCGGAGATCCAATGGGGCCTACAACCCATGACTCGCTTCCATTGACCGATCGTGACTTCGCGACAGTCCATATAGAATGCCCTATGGATCGTCGCCGTGTGAACCGGCCTTTGGTCCTCCTCTCCCCCGGCGACTACCCCTTGGGTGAACTGCCCGGCTTGAACGAGGATCATTTCCGCTTCGTCCGCGCGTCGGACGACGCGGAGCGCCAATCCCCGACCGTCGCGAACGCTTCCCACTGGATCGGACCAGGCTCGCGCCCACGTTTGAGGGAAATTGGGATCCGCCTCGATCCGATCGCATGCGCACCGACGCGCAGACTGGCAAGAACTCATGGCCACCGCGAACAGGATCAACGCCGCGCGCCAGATCACGCAATCGTCGCCAGGTCTGTTTCGCCGTTCCGTCACGGGGACGCGATCCAAGTTGCAAGGGCATCGACTCCGCGCTTGTACACGAGCACCGCACGACAGCTATTCACCGGTTGCGGGGGCGCACGCCCGGAGTTCACCGTCGCACCCGACCACCGTGCAAGGACAGTCGCAAATGCCGCCGGATCGCTGCTGATCATGTCATGGGCGGCACGTACCGGGCTGGGCTTCTGACCTGGGAAGGCGGACCGCCCACCGGTCGTAGGCCGCTGCCCCCCGGTATGCCGGTAGATAATGTTCGTCAACCCAAAGTTCGCCAATCCACGATCCGCGAGCATGTCCGCAATGTGGACTACGCCCGTCTTCGAATTGGCAGCCTCTCCCGTGAGCGCAAACAAGTCGCGTGCGGCTTCGGGAGCAGGCCCTTTGCCAGTGATCCATTTCTTGTCGGCGTCCAGAAGTACACCGAAATCGTTGTGAGGATGATACTGCCGATCAAGGAGAAGCAGTTCGTCGGCGCCGATTCCTCTGGCTGCTAGTTCGTTGGCCGCCTGCGTCGCCGCGTTTCCGCCAAGGCTGTGTCCCGCGATGAAAACAACCTGATTCGGACCATTCCTCAACAGTTCCGAAGCGACCCACTTCGCCATCTGCGCGCCGGCCCTGTTGTTAACGAATACATTCGGAAATCCAGCAGCCTTGGCAACCGTGCCTCGTCCCGAGTCGTAGGTCTTTCCATTCGAGTCCGTGAAGTTGCCGAACGCGTCGCTCTCGACTACCGCTCCATCGAATTCCTTCAACGCCGTCCTGCGCGAATCTCCGCCCGCCATCACGGTCGCGGCCGCCTGCACGAGCGGCTTGTACGCCCTCGGTCGCCCCCCGGCTCCGTACGCCATTGCTGCAATCACTCGCGGTCGAACTGCATTCACGCTGACGGCGGCGGAGCCCCCACCGAAAACGGCGCTCTCTCGCGCCACTCTCGCCTCAAAGCCGACGGTGAGCACACCCGCACTCGCGGCGGACACAGGGAATCCGATCGCAATCGCATCGAGACCGACGCCCTTGATCAGTTTCGGTATGTTGAACGGCCCACTGACGATCCAAGTGTATTCGATGGCCACGTCGTAGGCGGGCAAGACCCGTGACACCGATCTCCCGCAGACGACTCCCGTCTTTCGGCTGCACGTGATTTTCGTCTGACGAGACGCCCCTGCGCTACCGGAAATGATGTGCAAGGCCGGCGCATCGAGCGACGCGGGCGCACGCAACGTTGGACTGATCGTTACGACGTCGACGTGCGTCGGCGGGTCCAGCTGACAACCACACTCCGGCGTGCTCGGCTTCCAGCCTGAGTCGAGTGTTGCACCGGCCAGCGTCGCCAGCACCTCCCTCTCGAATCGGTCCCCGTCTCTCTCCGCCACTCGCGTGACCGTGATTGCGATCGTCAGAGTCGCCGAGAATCTCGCTCCGCCAGCGATCGAAGGTCCCTTGATCGTGGCTACGAGATCGAGTCTTCTGACGGTCTCCTTGGCGGCAGCCGGCGCCAGATTCATGGGGGGCGGGGTGTACAGAACGACATGACCGTTGGCCGTGTTCGTCGGCTTCGCCGCGTCGCAACTGTCTCCGGTCGTGTGGGCCACCGAGTTGATGCATCCAAGCCAGAGATCCTTCTCGATGTCGGTCGGCCAAGGCCCCGGTTTGACCCCGCCGCCCGCCCCAGGTGTGGGCACATCAGCCGAGGTAACTTCCCATTCGACCGTTGCGGTCGGATTTATCTCCACTTCGGACGGGCATGTCTTCGAACAACCGCACTCGTACACTGCAGCGTAGCGAGGCAGGCAAGATACCGCGAGCCCGATCGCCTCGCAAGGAGACATTGAAACCTTCTTGAAGCTGAACGACTTCGCAATCGACAAGTCGCCGCTCACTTCGTCGCCGATTCCGAGCACGATGACCGCCGCCTTCGGATCGGCTCGATCCGCACTCTTGCTCGCCAGGCTGCACGGTTTGGTGCGTGTATAGGATTCATCCATCTGCGCCGGAGCGACTCCCACGAAGGAGCGGTCGCCGGGTCCACCGTAGGTCACTCCCGTGGTCGCGGCGCTCGACGACAACATTCGTCCGATGAGTCCCACCGGTGCCGGAATTCCTGGCGGTGTCCCCAACGCCTGATCTCTGGAATCTTGCACTGACGCAATCTCGTCTTCTGCCGTTGGTGGGTCAGCGAAGTACTCCGACAACGGCACGTCGATCGTGGGCGGAATCAGCGAGAGCGGTGACGGACGTCGATCCTCGTTCACTCCGACGATCGAGATCGCATCCTCGGGCTCCCGAAGTCCCGACGGCACCGCCCCCGCCGGACCCGCGAGGAATGCCGCTGAAATCCGGGGCCTGACCGTCGCCTCCAAGGGTCGGGGCGATTTAGCGGGAATCTGCTGGCCCGAGAGGTCGCTCTCGCCAGCCTGGATTCGAATCGAATCCAGCTCGGCGTCGCCCCCGTCGTCGAATTCGATCGGAGACGAGTACGTCGGTGACGGGAGCGAGCGCGATGCCTCGAGGCGAAAGCCCCCGAGCATCGCACCGCCCGATCCGCCCGACATCGACCCGCCGTACTTCATCGACGGCGACGGCATCCCGATCATCGCCTTGCCGACGGTCGTCGGGCTCGCACGACGCGCGTACCAGTCCGACTCCCGCTGCTGGAACGCCGCTTGCGTCTCGCCCTTCTGCTTCGTGGGTCTGGAGTCCGGCTCGTTCGGATCGAAGTAGGGCGTCATGGCGCACATTCCCGGGGGACGCCCGGGCTCCTAAAGTCTACGACAGCCCGACGCCCGACAGGCGCAGCACGCTCCCGATCGATTGCGAGGCGAACGCGATGTTCAACTCGAGAGTCGCGAAGAGCAGGTCGGTCGCACCCGACGAGCGGTGAGGCCCGTCGGCCCGAATGCCGGGGCCCGTGTCCAGGTTGTAGCCCCAGACGAGTCCGCCGAGTTGCGGATCGCCCTCGCGCAGCCCGAGGACGACCAAGTACACCGACGTCGTCGTGTCGGTCTCGGTGTCACTGATGTAGTCGGACACGAGGATCGGGATGCCCATGTAGTGCGCGACCGGCTTCCCGAGGATGCGATCGGGCATGAACGTCAGATCGAAGCCCGCCGCGTGCGCGAGCGCGGTGACCTTCGCGTACCGACCCCGGTTCATCACGAACGCGCGCTGGGTGTCGCCGTCCCACGGGCGGACCAGCCTGATCATGGAGTCGAGGTTCGCGAGCGTCAGGCTTGCCGTCGCGTTGCTGAACGAGTTCGCGTTCTCGGCTGCCAGGGTCGCGAGGCCCGCCGGCTGGGGGTCGCCCCCCGTCCCGTTGATCAGCCCGTCGCTGACCGCGTTCCACATCGCCATCATTTTTGCCTGGATCTGTTGCTCCATCACGTCGTTGATCTGGCTGACGTTCTGTCCGATGTCGCCATTGACCTCCACCTTCGTCGCGATGCGGCGCAAAGGGAACACCCGCGCGCTCGCGTCGTAGGTCGTGGGAGTAGCGTCGGCGGTGCCCCCGGAGACGATGAACGACGCCAACGCGAGCGTATTCACCGCCGTCACCTGGAGCGAGTCGCCCCGCACGCCGAGTTTCGCGATGCGGGGGAGAAGCTGGTCGGTGGGGTTGGTCTTGACATAGCTCCCTTCGACGTCGGGGTGCGAGATCTGAAGGGCCTGGTTGCGGTCGATCGAGGACATGTGAGACTCCTATCTGATTCGGGACGAGGCGAAGACGGGGAAGGTGGGGATCCGGGGGCGTGAAGTTCGGTGGACGAGATCGTGGGCGACTACGGCGTCTTGCACTCGACGACCGGCGCCGCCTTGCGAAAGACCCATCGGAACTCCCAGGGCGAGGCCATGCTGCGCTTGAACGGCTGGAGCACTTGCCATCCGCTCGCGTAGAAATTCGCGAGTTGCGAGAATTCGAAGTCGCTGTAGAGGGGTCGCCCCTGTCCGGCGGTCGGGCTGTTCCGATCCGCGTAGGCGCGATCAAACGCGTACACGCCCGACGACGGATCGAACGGCAGCGCGATGTTCTTGTACGTGTCGGGCGGGGCCCCCCACCGCGGGTCATATCCGTTGATGAGGCAGACCCGCTGCGGCTCGGGCGGCGGCGGTGCGTAGATGATGCCGGAGCGCTGCACCGGCGAATACGTGACGCGGACGGGCACCGCAGGCGTGAGGGAGGTCGGGTCCGGGAGCGGGTACATCCGTCCGATCGGATCGATGACGCCCGCCGAGATGACGAGCTGGCTCAAGGCGGGCATACGGACGGGTCGCGGGACGCCGAAGAGGAAATCGCGTACGCCGGGCCACTTGTCGGGCGGAATGCGATTCACCATGCGGATGACGTCGTCCTGCATTCCCGAGAGCTCGCCACCGAAGATCTCGTAGACGATCTGACCGAATACGTTGCGATCGTTGGGGAAGATCCGCGCCTCAAAGGGCTTGGGCTCTGCAACGCTCGGGCGCGCCCCGATCGGCAAGGGGCGGCTCGATGATCTCGATGATGTCGTCGGGTGCGGTGTCGGAGAGTTGCCGCCCCACGGCGCGCTCAATCGGGAGCCGATCGAACCGCCGGATGCGCTGCACCCGCAGTCGGCGCGCGTCGAAGCCCGCGCCTTGGGAACACCCGATGCACCGCAACCGCAACTCATGATGCCCTCCGGGCGAATTGCGCGGCCCATCGGACTTGGGGTGCGTAGGTGATGCGTCTCATGGTGGTTCGCTACGATCCCGTCGAGATGCCGGCCGCCCTCGCGACCTGGCCCTGCTCCCAGAAGTAGTCGACGTGGAGCGTCGAGATCCAGACGTCGGCGGCGCCATCCCTCGGCTCGACCGCGCTCGATTGGAGCCCGGGCCGACCCTCGGGATAGACGAGAGTCACGCTCTTCAACCCGAACGGGTCGTCGGGACCGGAACCCAGCCGGACGAAGTAGACCGACGTGCCGGGAAAATCGGCTTCGCTCAAGAGAATGAAGTCGGACGCGAGAATTCGGAACGACCCCCAGTACGGCGACACGACTCCGGTGCGATCGTCCCGGTGGTAAGTGACCCGCGAGTCGGTTGCGTCTTCGAGTTCCCGAAGCGTCGTCGAGTGCATGACGTAGGCCATGGGCGAGTTCGCCGACCACGGCGAAACCATGTCTCGCAACGCACCCATGTCGGTCGCGGTGAGGGACGCACCGGAGAGATCGAGGATGCCGAGCGGGTTCTGTGCCGCGAAGTGCGGCATTCCGAGCGGAGCGTTCGCGACGGGAGCGATGGCCCACAGTTGCCGGCTCATCTCCTGCTTGAAGAGTTCCCAGAGGTACTTCCGCTGGAACGCGAAGATGTCGCCGAACTCCGTGATCATGTCCTTGACGTCGCCGGGACCGCCCATGCGGGTCGCGAGGCGGCAAAACGTCGAGTCGGCGCCGCCGGACGCCCACAACACGACCCCCGGCGTGACGATTCCACCGCTGGCGATGAACGGAATCGCCGGCTTACCGGAGTCTTCGATGCGCAGGATCGTCTTGCACTGCGTGCCGTTCGAGACGGTCGCAAACTCGCGGAACACCTGGTCGCGGACCAAGCTATCGAAGCCCGGTATCCCGGGCTGGCAGTAGGAGAGCGTGTCGGCGGACATGCGACCTCGGGGACCACACCCTCGATTGACTCCGTCGGCGGAACGGACTTCATCGAGTCGCCGACAAGCCTATCGAGTCATCGGAGATGGAGGTGGGCATTCAGGCGATCAAACAGGTCGATCATGCGATCAAAGGGGTCGATCCCCCGGCGCGACGGAGGCAGAAGAGAGCAGTTCCAAAGTGAGCTGATCACCCAGCTTCTTCGCGCGCGCCCACGCTCGGTATTCCGCGAGGCCCAGCCCACATCGCCGCCGGAATGCCCGCCAGAACGCCGTGCGATCGCCGAAGCCCTCCGATCGAGCGATCGTTTCGACCTTGTCTTCCGTGTCGCGCGCGCGAAGGGCCGCACGACGCGTCTTCGCCGCGCAGATGACTTCCACGACGTCGAGGCCGGTCGACTCCCGGAATCGCTCCCGGATGAACCTCTGTCGGCGTTTGACCTGTTTGCTCACGTACACGAGCACCCGCGCGCATC
The DNA here is from genome assembly GCA_031401505.1 of Planctomycetia bacterium. Classification (GTDB taxonomy): domain Bacteria; phylum Planctomycetota; class PLA2; order PLA2; family JAEUHO01; genus JANNRO01. The sequence continues at coordinate 9,973 of JANNRO010000148.1, read as the reverse complement.
GCGGCGGGTTCGCGATCAGCTCAATCAACGGGCTCAGGACCGGATCGACTTCCAACGACGCAAGCGCCTTCGGACTGATTCGCCACTCGATCGGATCCACGCTCGGCCGGTTCGATGGCGCCTGGCTTGCGCCCAAGGCGCACGTTTTGGGAGTCCCACCCATGACGATCGCTCCTCATCATTCCACGACCCGATTCACGCACAAGCAAGCCCCGAAGGCCCCGAAGGCCCCGAAGGCCCCGATTGCAGGATCATTCAATGAACTCCGCCCGGGCGTCAATGAAATTCCGGCGTTGCCTCGGGCTGCGCACACGCGGATCGATCGGTGCACGGGACCCGCATCCGACTCGGAGCGCCAGGTCACGATGATCCGATGCCTCCGTCCGCCCGGCGACGCGCTACTCCAGCAACGGCGCGAAGCAGTTCTCGATCGTCGCCGCAACGACGAGATGGTCTCAAGCCTCTTCCGAAGCGGGCGCCGGCTCGCCGATGAACCGTCGTTCCTGACCCGGCATCGCGAGCACGCAGCGCTCGTAGCGCCCGAAGAGCCGGTAGCGCGACCGCGCGAGAAGGTCATATCCGGCGTCGAGCACCGCCCGGGGCACGACGGCCAGCAGCGAGAACGCGCTCCAGGGGAAGCCCAGTTCCCGACACGCGAACAGGACCGCCTGCGATTGCGAGAGCAGCGCCTCGCGGGTGGTTCCCGCGTCCCGGACGACCCAGAACGTGTCGAGGTCGTCGGCTCGTTCACCGTGGCGAGCGAGCGTGTCGCGTGCGAACCCGCTCTGGAGCGCGGCGAAGCGGAACCGCTCGTTTCGATCGCGGTCCAGCAGGAACTGCACGGCCCGGTTGCACAGCGCGCAGACACCGTCGTAGAGATAGACGTGCGGGGAGCGCGGGTCGGCGGACATCGACGGCGATGCTACTCGGGGCCGGAACGGCGTTGGCGCATCACGGCGCGAGCACGTGCAGCTCGCCGCCTGCTACTTCGGGCGAAGGTCGATCGACGCGTGGGTGCCGGGAGCCGAGAGATCGACGTCGAACGCGGGACCCTCGTTGGTCGCCACCACCGCGCGCACGCGATACTTCCCCGGAGGCAACTCGAGATCGACGTCCGTCCGCGCGATGCCCCGCACGACGAAGCCCTGCCCCTCGATCTCCACGCCTGCCTCGAGACGGCGGGCGACCAACTCCCACCAACGAACGACCGAGACGCCGCCCGAGAGCGACACGCGCAGGCTCGCGAGATCTTCGGCGCGCAACTCGAGCGCGGCCGTCCTGCCGACCGTCACGTCGACGGGCGCGGCAGTCACGGCCGCTCGTCCACCACACGTCACGAGCACGCGATAGGCGCCCGCGGGGAGCGAGGTCTTCAACAGAAAGGCGTTCTCGCCATCGCGCGCCTCGGTGAATGACGGCATCGCGTACGTCGATCCCCCCTCGGCCCGGATCTGGAGCACGGGGCGCGCATCGCCCTTCGCATTTGAGATTCGCACGGCCAGTTCGCCCCGATCGGCCGCCGCCTGCGTCGCGACGAAGAGCCGCACCTCGCGGTAGAGGCGCGCCGCCTCGAGCCCGTCCCACGCCTGATCTCCGCGCACGAACAGCGAGAGTTTCGTCACTTCACGCGGCACCTCGGGCAACTCGCCGCGACCCTTCGAATCGAGCGGTACGGAGAGTCCGACCTGCAGCGGTTCGGCCCCGATGCTCGCCATCAGTTCGATCGGTTGGGTCGGATCCGCCGGGCCCGACCGTACGACGCGGATGTCGACCGGTGCCGCGTACGTCGCCTCGAGGATCATCGCGACCGGATCGCCGTCGACGGAGTGTTTCGGGACGACGACCGGCATGATCTTCGCGAACGTCGCGGGACCGAACACCGCGTGCACGCGCAGCACGCCACGCCATTGGTCCGGCGGCACGCGCAGCACCGCCGCCCCGTCTTCACTGATCACGCTCTCGGTATCCACGATCTCGAGCGGCTCCTCCGAGCGCGGCATGCGCGTGCAGCGGATCGCCGAAATCGCGCGCCCCTGCGGCGGCCACACGTAGATGCAGTACTTCTTGCCGATCCCGAGTTTCACCGGTGGGAGGTCGGGGCGGATGTCCTGTACCGACTTGGCGCCGAATGCCCGCCACCCCTCGGGCGGCACCAGTTCGTATGCGCCGGCCGGGCCGCGGCCCTCGAGCACCGGCCCCTCGCCCATGGCACCGACCGCGAGGGACAACGCAACCTCGCGGCCATCGGCCGCCTTCAGGCGAAATCCGGTCGTCGGCCACGGCTTGTCGGTCGCATTGCCCGAGATCTCGACTTTGAGCCACGGATCGACCTTGGGTCCGTCGGCCTTGCCGCACCCGACGACGCCGCCGAGCAGGAGCAACCCTCGGACGAGGGTCCCGTACGCTGATCGATCAATTGACTTGCGACTCATGGGTTCGTCTCCGACCACGCCAGGGCCTCGCGCTTCGCATCGGCGAATCGCTCCCGCCGCTCACCTGGGGAAAGCAGCGCCATGTCGAACGAACGCGCCGCGCAGCGGGCAAGCGTCGCGAGCGGGATGCCCGCCTTGCGATGGAGCACCTCGTACTCGGTCAGGATGTCCGTCGAGAAGAGCGCGGGGTCGTCGCTCGAGATCGTGACCGCGATGCCCGCGTCGAGGAATCGCCCGATCGGGTGCGCCGCGACCGACGGCACGACGTTCAATCGCACGTTGCTGGTCGGACAGACCTCGAGCGGAATGCCCTCACGCGCGAGCCTCGCGAGCAACGCTGTATCTTCGACGCTTCGGGTGCCGTGGCCGATACGCGTCGCCCCGTACAGATCGAGCGCGCCGACGACGCTCTCGGGTCCCGCCGCCTCGCCCGCGTGCGCGAGGCACGCCAGACCCGCCCGACGCGCCCGTCGGAACACCGGTGCGAACGAGGGACTCGCGGCCACCGCGCGCTCGTCGCCCGCGATGTCGATCCCGACCGTCCCCCGATCCATCGTCGCGCGAGCGATTCCTTCGCATTCGTCGGCGACCGAGACCGGCAGTGAACGCGGAAAGTCGACGATCCAGCGCGCCTCGATGCCGTGCGCCCGCTGCGCGGCCCGCCGCCCGGCCTCGAGCCCGGCCCACATGCCGTCGACGGTCGCCCCGCGCGAGAGATGGCTCGTGGGCCCCCAGCGCAACTCGGCGTAGCGCACGCCCTGGAGCGCCGCGTCTTCCAAGACCTCGAAGGTCACACGCTCGAACTCGGCCGGGCTCGTCACGAGGCCGAACAGTCCGATGAAGAACTCGACGAACGTCGACAGATTTTCGAATTCGTATCCGAGCGCGGCACCCCGCTCGGCGGCGGAGAGGATCGGCGCGTTCTTCGCGCGCGCGAGATCGACGACGGTCAGTGGACGCAGGGCGCCCAATGCGTGGAGGTGCAGCTCGGTCTTGGGCAACGCGCGCAGACGCTCGCGCAACGACGTCACGCCGCGTCTCCACCGGCGAAGAGCCGCCGCAACGCCGCCCCGGTGTGGCTCTTTCTATGCGCGCGCGCGACGTCCGTCGGCGTGCCCTCGACGACGACCCGCCCGCCGGCCTCGCCCCCCTCGGGACCGAGGTCGATCACGTGGTCGGACGCGGCGATCACCGCGAGATTGTGCTCGATCACGACGACCGTGTCGCCGCGATCGACGAGACGCCGCAGGACCTCCATCAGCCGATCGACGTCCTCGCCGTGAAGACCCGTCGTGGGCTCGTCGAGGATGTAGAGCGTCTTTCCCTCGCGCCCGCCCTTGCCGAGTTCGGTCACCAGTTTCAAGCGCTGCGCCTCGCCACCCGAGAGGGTCGTCGCGGGCTGGCCGAGCGAGAGATAGCCGAGGCCCACGTCGAACATCAGCTGAAGGTAGGGCGCCACCGAGGGGAACGCCGCGAACACGTCTTTCGCCTCGGCGAACGTCAGCGCCAGCACCTCGGCGGGCGAGCGACCCTGCCACTTGATCTCGTTGGTCTCGGTCGTGAAGCGCCCGCCGCGGCAGATCTCGCAGGGCACGGTCACATCGGGCAGGAAGGACATCTCGACGGTCACGCGACCCTGCCCCTCGCAGGTCTCGCACCGGCCGCCCTTCACGTTGAACGAGAAGCGACCGGGCTTCCAGCCGCGGGCCCGCGCCTCGACGGTGCGCGAGAACGCGGTGCGCAGGTCGTCCCAGACGCCGAGATACGTCGCGGGGACGGAGCGCGGCGTCTTGCCGACCGGCGTCTGATCGACCTCGAGCACGCGTTCGATGCCGCCCGCGCCGCGAATCGCCTTGTGTGCGCCGACCTGCGCACCCCTCGCTCCGAGCAGGCTGCGCACACCCTCGTGGAGTACGTCACGAACCAACGTGGACTTGCCCGAGCCCGAGACGCCCGTGACGGCGGTCAATCGACCGAGCGGAAGGCGGACGGTGACGTCCTTCAAGTTGTGTTCGGTGGCGCCCTCGACCGTCAGGAAGCCCGAGGGCGTCCCGCGAGAGGGCGGCGGCCGGGGTGCGGGCCTCGCGAGCAGCCGGCCCGTCGGCGAGGCCGGATTCCTCGCGACCGCCGCGGGTGTGCCCGACGCGACGAGACGACCCCCGTCACGACCGCCGCCGGGGCCCATGTCGATCAAGTGATCGGCCCGCCGGATCGTGTCTTCGTCGTGCTCGACGACGACCATCGAGTTTCCGCGATCGCGCAGTTCGCACAACGCATCGAGCAGTTTCGCGTTGTCTCGGACGTGGAGCCCGATCGTCGGCTCGTCGAGCACATAGCACGCACCGAGCAGCGTGCTGCCGAGCGAAGCGGCGAGCCGGATGCGCTGCGACTCGCCGCCCGACAGCGACGGCGCCGAGCGCTCGAGCGCGAGGTACCCGAGTCCGACGCGGGAGAGGAACGCCGTGCGGGACCGAAGTTCCCGTCGAATCGGATCGGCGACGGCGGCGTCGCGGCCCGACAATTCGAGCGACTCGACCGTCTCGCCGAAGCGATCGACCGAGAGGGCCAGGAGCTCGGGCAGGGTCTTCCCTCCGACCCGCACGGCCGCCGACTCGGGGCGCAGCCGGCGCCCCTCGCAGGTGAGACACGTCGCGCGTTGGGCGTAGTCGCCCAGCCAATCGATCGCGATGTCGGGGCACTCCGCCAGGAACGTCTCGAGATATGAAGCGGCGCCACGGAACACGCCGCCGGGGCCCTTGCCGCCGCCGAGCAGCTTCTTGCGCGTCGCGCGGTCGAAGTCCTTCCACGGGGTGCGGGGATTGACCTTCAACGTCTTGACCGCGTCGCGCACGAACGCCACGTGCGTCTCGTGCGAGAACCCGAGCACCGGGATGCCACCCTTGGTCAGGTTGGCGTCCTCGTCCACGGGAATCAACTCGGGATCGATCGTCGGGCGCGTGCCGAGGCCCTTGCACGTCGGACACCAGCCTCGCGGACTGTTGTGGCTGAAGAACTTGGGGTCTGGTTCGGGGATCGTGACGCCATCGCGGGGGCAGGTGCGACCGGTCGACAGCGCGCGACCCGAACCGTCCTTGCGCACCACCACCACATTGCCCTTGCCGAGCGTCAACGCCTCGTCGAGCGCCGCGCGCAGGGCGTCGCGGGTCCCGGGGCTCACGCGCACGCGCGCGACGACTTCGTCGAGGTCGTGCTCGTTCCAGCGCGTGATCTTCGGCACGGGGTCGGTCGGAAGCATCCGACCATCGACGCGCATCTCGAGGTGCCCACGCTTCGTCGCCGCCTCGAAGACCTCGCGATGGAACCCCTTGCGCCCGAGGACCACCGGTGCCGCGAGCCCGATCTCCTCACCGCGATGCTCGTCGAAGATGCGGTCAAAGAGTGCCTCGGGGGGCCTCGCCTCGAGCGCCCGGGAGCACACGGGACAGTGCGGCACGCCGGTCTTGGCGAACAGGAGTCGCAGATAGTGCGCAATCTCGGTCTGGGTCGCGACCGTCGAACGCGACGACCCCCGCGTCGTGCGCTGGGCGATCGACACCGTCGGCGGGATGCCCGAGACGCGATCGACGTCGGGACGGGGCAATTGTCCGACGAATTGTCTGGCGTAGGGCGACAGCGATTCGACGTAGCGGCGCTGCCCCTCGGCGAAGACGATGTCGAACGCGAGGGTGGACTTGCCAGATCCCGACGGCCCCGTCACGACGACCAGCGCGTCGCGCGGGATCTTCGCATCGATGTCCTTCAGGTTGTGCTCGCGCGCGCCCTCGATCTCGATGACCCGCCGCGCCGCGACCTCCGCCGGGCGCTCGGCAACGGCCTGGTACGTGGAAAGCCGGAGCGCGGGTTCGGCCTCGAGATCGGGATCGCCACGTCCCTCGAGCGCGGCGCGCAGGTGTCTCGCCGTATGTCCCGCGCCTCGGGCCACCTGCTCGGGGGTTCCTTCGGCCACGACGGTTCCCCCACCCGGTCCCGCCTCGGGACCCAGGTCCACCACCCAGTCCGCCGCCGCGATGACGTCCAGATGGTGCTCGACGGCCAGCACCGCGTGCCCGCGATCCACGAGCCGTTCGAGCGCCTTCAAGAGCACGGCGACGTCGGCCAAGTGGAGCCCCGTCGTCGGCTCGTCGAGGACGTAGACGCGCGGCCTCGAACCGCCGCGTTCGGACAGCGCCTCCGCGATGCGCAGGCGCTGCGCCTCGCCACCCGAGAGCGTGTTGAGTGGCTGGCCCAGCCGCAGATAGCCGAGACCGACGTCGGCCAGCGGGCGGAGCGTCGCGCGCACCTTCGGGTGATCCTTGAACTTCTCGATCGCGTCCGTGACGGTCAGCGCGAGGACGTCGGAGATCGTCAACCCCTCCCAATGGATCTCGAGGATCTCGGGACGAAACCGCTTTCCGTCGCAATCGGGGCAGGGGACGTAGACGTCGGACAGGAACTGCATCTCGACCTTCTCGTGCCCGTCGCCCTTGCACCGCTCGCAGCGGCCGCCCGGGACGTTGAACGAGAAGCTGCAGCGGTCCCCGTGCCCGCGCTCCTTCGCCTCGGGCGTCTTCGCGAAGATCGTGCGGATGCCGTCCCATGCACCGACGTAGGTCGCGGCGTTGGCGCGCGGCGACTTGCCGACCGAACTCTGGTCCACGAGCACGACGTCCGATACCAGGTCGGCGCCCACCACGCTTTCGTGCGGGCCGGGCGTGCCCTCGGCGCGACCGAGCGCCCGCGCGAGCGCGGGGAAGAAGACGTCGTGCGCGAGCGACGACTTGCCCGACCCGGACACACCCGTCAGCACGGTCAACGCACCCAGCGGCACGAGTAGATCGACGCCCGTCAGGTTGTTGGCGCGCGCACCCTTGACTCCGACGCGCGGACGCACGGAGACGTCGCGGCGGTTCAGCGGATACGGGATCTTCAATCGGCCCGAGAGGTGACCCCCGGTGATCGAGTGCGGCGACTTCTCGACCTCGGCGGGCGTGCCCTCGGCGACGACTCGTCCCCCGGCCTCCCCCGCGGCCGGGCCCATGTCGATCAGATGATCGGCCGCGCGCAGGATCGCGGGATCGTGCTCCACGACGACGACGGTGTTCCCGATGTCACGTAGGCGCCTCAGAATGCGCACGAGGCGCGCGTTGTCGCGAGGGTGGAGGCCGACCGACGGCTCGTCGAGCACGTAGAGCGCGCCGACGAGGTGGCTTCCGAGCGCGGTCGTCAAATGAACGCGCTGCGCCTCGCCGCCCGAGAGCGTGCGGGCCTGTCGGTCGAGCGTGAGATACGAGAGCCCAGAGGCGTCGAGCACCTCGAGCCGCAACCGGATCTCTTCCAGGATCGCTCGTTCGGGCGTCAACCGACCGCGCGAGGGCCCGATCTCGTCGCGCGGTCCGACGCCGTCGAAGAACGCGCGCGCATCGACGACCGACATCGCACTGACTTCGGGGAGCGACTTTCCGCCGACGCGCCACGCACGGCCGTCCTCCGCGAGACGCCCGCCGCCGCAATCGGGACATGTGGGGTAGCCGCGATAGTGCGACAGTTGCACGCGCACGTAGATCTTGTAGGCCTTCGATTCGAGGTACGCGAAGTACCCGTCCATTCCCTCCCAATCGCCGTCCCCGCGCAGGATGCGGCGGCGATGGTCCTCCGTCATCTGGGCCCACGGGACGTCGGTGGGGACGCCCGTCGCCCGGCACCAGGCCATCAACTTGGCCTTGGTCTTGGCCGCCGACGGGATCTGCAGCGGTGCAAGCGCGCCGCGCTTCAACGACCGCGACGGCACGGGGACGACGAGTTCCCAGTCGATGCCGACGAGCCGACCGAAGCCGTGACACGCGGGGCACGCGCCGATCGGGCTGTTGAAGGAGAAGAGGTTGGGCGTCGGCTCCTTGAACGCGCGGTCGCAGTACGGGCAGTGGAGCCCGTCGGACCAAAGCCGATCGACGGACGGGGCCGTCGTCCGATCCTGAATCGGCGGGTCCAGCAGTCGATCGACGGACGGCGCCGTCGTCCGACTCAGGATCCGTGCGCCGAGTTTCCCGACGCCCGCACGAAGCGCGGTGTCGACCGAGTCGGTCAACCGCTTCGCGTCGACCCGACCGGCGACGAGGCGGTCTACGACGACGAAGACGCGGCCCTTCTTGGGCAAGCCGGCCCCCGTAGGCGCGAGGTCGACGGTTTCGTCGCCTGCGAGTACGCGCGTGAACCCCGCGGCCGAGAGATCGGCGGCGGCGTCCTTCGGCGTGCGGGAGGCGCCCATTTCGAGGGCGAACCAGAGCACGTGTTTCGTGCCCTCCGGCAGCGCCAGCAGTTCGGCGACGATCGACGGGGTGTCGTCGCGAACGACCGGCCGGGTGCAACCGGGGCAGTGGAGCGTGCCCGTCTTGGCCCAGAGCAGTTTCAGGTGATCGGACAGCTCGGTCAGCGTGGCGACCGTGGAGCGGCTCGTGCGAATCGTGTTGTTGCGGTCGATGGCGATCGCCGGGGGGATACCCTCGACCGAGTCGACGTCGGGGCGGTCCATGCGATCGAGGAACTGCCGCGCGTAGGCGGAGAACGTCTCGACGTAGCGGCGCTGCCCCTCGGCATAGAGCGTGTCGAACGCGAGCGACGACTTGCCCGATCCCGACACCCCGGTGACGACCGTCAGCGCGCCGAGGGGAATGTCGACGTCGATGTTCTTGAGGTTGTGCTGCCTCGCACCGCGAATGCGGATCGGTGTGAACGGCGAGGGGCGGGACGGGGGCATCGGGGGGAATGGGTTGCGGGAAGGGGGGGCCGATCGTACGGGCCTACCGGCCCCGCGAGTCGAGTCGCTTGCAGAGCGTGCACGCGGGGGTAGGTTGTGCGCGTTCGGTGGATCTAGACCACCCGCCGGACGGGTCGTCGCCCGTGCCATTCCGAAGGGCGTCGGCCAGGACTTCCTTGTTTTGACCCTTGCGAGGGCCCGGCCGAGCTCGAGCCGGGCCCTCCTCTTTTTGGGGCTTCCACACCGGATCGGGGGCGTCCGTGCCGCAATTCGTCGTGCTGACGACCGAGAACGATCACGCGTGGGCCGGGCTCGCGCTCGCCGAGCAGACAGCGCTGTACGCGAAGTACGTCGCGTGGGTGGAGGAACTGAAGCGCGGCGACCGGATGCGGGGCGGTGCGCCTCTCGACGAGCCGAGTCGGGTGTTGCGCTCCGTCAACGGCGCCGTCGTCGAGGCGCCCTACGTGGCGACGAAGGACGTATTGACCGGCTTCTTCATCATCGAGGCGAAGGACCTCGCCGACGCGACCGCGGTCGCGCGAGGCTGTCCGGCGCTGCTCCACGGCGAAGACGTGATCGTGCGGCCCGTCGGGCAGGCGTAGGGGGTACCCACGTCGGGGGTGCTCGGGGGCGGTCCCCGTCCTATGTCAGGCTCTTGGCGCAGGGAAAGCCCCGGTGCGTCTCGCGACGGTGGCCGGGCGCTTGCGCACAAAAGGAGACGCGAAGGAAGCGTCCCCGACCGTCACATGGGTTATACTCCGGGTATGAAAACTGCCGTGTCAATCCC
>JANNRO010000147.1:0-2329 GCA_031401505.1 Planctomycetia bacterium | reverse complement strand
GCCGCGCTGGCCGTGGGCGCGCTCGTTGCCGTCTCGCTCGGCGAGCGTGACGACGCGAACGATCCGTGGATTCGTCTGGTCGTCCTCCACACCAACGACGTTCACGGCAACCTGCTGCCGCGCACGCCGGCGCTCGCGTTGGTCGAGGCGGACGGACCGGTGGGCGGCTTCGCGGCGCTGGCTTCCTTCGTAGGTGCCGAACGCAAGGCGGCGCAGGAATCGGGGACGCACGTGCTGCTGCTCGACGGCGGCGACGTCTGGCGCGGAACGCCCGAGGGCGACCTGACGAAGGGGGATCTCGTCGTCGAGGCGTTCTCCCGGCTCCGGTACGACGCGGTCGCGGTGGGCAACCACGAGTTCGACATGGGAATCGAGAACGCCGCGCGGCTCGGTCGCGCGGCCACGTTCCCCTGGGTCTCGGCCAACATCACGGAGAAGGCGACGGGGGCGCGACCGACGTGGTTGAAGGCGAGCGTGGTGCTCGACGTCGGCGGCGTGCGCGTCGGCGTGATCGGAATGACGCCGCCGGACACGGTGAAACTGGTCGCGGGCGGCGACAAACTGGGCCTCGAGTTCGGCGACGAAGTCGAAGCGGCGAAGGCCGAGGCGAAGGCGCTCGAGGGCAGGGCGGACGTGCTCGTGTTCCTGACTCACCTGGGACCGGAGCGCGACCGGCGGATTCTCGACGCGTTGCCGTCGGTCCCGTTGGTCGTGGGCGGTCACAGCCACACGCGGCTCGCCAAGCCGATCCCGTCCGGGCCGCAGGGCAAGGCGTGGGTCGTGCAGGCGGGAACGGCGTGCGTCGTCGTCGGACGCGTGCGATTGAAAGTCCATCGGACGACGCACGAGGTCGTCCTCGAAGACGCGGGTCTGACGCCGCTCGTCGTGTCGAAGGTCGGAAGCGACGCCGCGACGGCGGCGTTCCTCGAAGAGCGGCTGGGCGCGATCCCGCTCCTGAAATCGCTCTCGGAGACGATCGCGACGCTCGGTGCCGATCTGCCCCGGGAGGGTTCCACACCCGAAGCGTCGTCGCCTGCCGGCAATGCCTTCGCCGACGCGATGCGCGCGGGCGCCGGTCTCGTCGACGGGGCGTCGGCCGACGTGGCACTCGCCAATCGCGGCGGGATTCGCGTCCGACTGCCGAAGGGGCCGGTGTCCGGGCGCGATCTCCATCTGCTGATGCCGTTCGACAACACGCTGGTCGAGGTTCCGTTGACCGGCGCCGAGTTGCGCACCGTCATCCGCGTGTCGCTGTCGGGGGCGCGGATCTCGCCGCTCGAGGTGTCGGGGCTCAGGGCGCGCTGGAAGCGCACGGGCGAGGGGACGGCGTCGAAGATCGAATTCACGACGTTCGAGGTCGGGGGCAAGCCGCTCGACGAGGGGAAGACCTATCGCGTGATCGTCAACTCGTTCATGGCGCAGGGAGGCGACGGGTACGCGGGGCTCGGCAGCCACCCGGGCTCGCGCGACCTCGGCGTCCTGGTCCGCGACGCGCTTCGGGCGCTCTTCGCGGCATCGCCGGTCTTCCAGCCGGACGCGACCGAGCGCCTTCGTCCCGAGTGACCTACGCCGGGTCTTGCGAGGCCGTCGTTACGGCCGCGGTCGTTCGATACCGTTCGATCGCGAGCACCTTGAAGAGAAGTCGCCGAACGATGCGGCGACCTGGGGCATAGCCCTGGAGCCAGGAGTCGAGTTTTTGGAGTTCCTCGCCGTCGGACTCGGCGCCGAGGAACTCGACGTGGACGCGGACCCCGTCGCGCGATCGAGGATCGGTGATGGGGTCGAGGACGAGCAGCGAGGCGATCGGGTTCTGGCGGAGATTTCGAAACGTCTGACCCGCGGCGTGGTCTTCCTCACCGCCCGCGATCGAACCGTCGCCGTTGAAGCGGGTGCCGGCCAGGACGGCCGTCTCGGGGCGGCCACGCAGGTCGACGGTCGAGACGACGGTGACGGCCGTACGCCGGTCGAAATACGTGCGGGCGAGTTCGGCGAGCACGGTGGATTCGGCGGGTTCGTTCATGGGGGGCGGCCCGTGGACAACATACCGTCCCGCGCTTGCCGTTCGACCCCGGGGGCGGACCGCGGGCCGTCGATTCGGCGGACTCGGGAGGGTCCACAGGGGGTAGACGGCGAGCACCACCCTCCCCGATTGCGGGTCCGGGGGTCCGGGGTACATTCCTCCCTTCGACATCTCCGCCGGGGCGTAGCGCAGTTTGGTAGCGCGCTTGGTTCGGGACCAAGAGGTCGCTGGTTCGAATCCAGTCGCCCCGACCATTTTTTGGAAGCCGCTGGAACTCCAGCGGCTTCCTTCGTTTCGGGCCCCGCCAGC
>JANNRO010000146.1:0-6201 GCA_031401505.1 Planctomycetia bacterium | reverse complement strand
ATCCTCTCGCTGCGGCCGAATTGCTCGGCCGAAACGCCCTGCGAAGGGATAGGAACCCGCCTCGGGCGTTTCGGCCTGTGCTCTTCGGCCTCGCTTCGGTCTCGTCGGGCTCGCGACGAGCTTTCTCCGACAGGCTCCTAGTGAATGCCCTGCGAGGCCAACCAGCGCTCGGCGTCGAGCGCCGCCTTGCAGCCCATGCCGGCCGCGGTGACGGCCTGACGGTACGTGCTGTCGGCGACGTCGCCGGCGGCGAACACGCCCTCGATGTTGGTCGTCGTGCGCCACGGGTCCTTCAAGGTGACGTAGCCCTTGTCGTCGGTCGTGATCTGGCCCTTCAAGAACCCGGTCAGCGGCGTGTGCCCGATCGCGATGAAGAGGCCCTTGACCGGCAGCGTCGAGCGCTTCTGGTCGCGGGTGTCCTCGAGCACGATGCCGTCGATGAAGTCCTTGCCGGTCACGTCGACCACGTGCTTCCAGTAGTGGACCTTCGCCTTCGGATTCTCGAGGATGCGCGTGGCCATCGTCTTGCTGGCGCGCAGTTCGCCGCGACGGTGGATCACGTGGACCTTCGACGCGAACTTCGTCAGATAGGACGCCTCTTCCATCGCCGTGTCGCCGCCACCGACGACGGCCAACTCCTGGTTGCGGAACGCCGGGAGCGCGCCGTCGCAGACCGCGCACGCCGAGACGCCGCCGCCGGTCGTCGCGAGCCGCTGCTCGTTGGGCAGCCCCAGCCAGTTGGCCTTGGCGCCGGTCGCGATGATGACCGAGTGCGCCCGCACGACCTGCCCCTCGGACGATTTCATCGTGAACGGGCGCTTTGAGAGATCGATCTCGACGATGTCTTCCGTGAAGATGCGCGTCTTGAAGCGCTCGGCCTGCTCACGGAACTTGCCCATCATCTCGGGGCCCTGGATGCCGTGGGGGAAGCCCGGGTAGTTCTCGACCTCGGTCGTGAACATCAGCTGCCCGCCGGGGAGCAGTTCCTGCGTCGGCTGCCCCTCGAACACGAGCGGATTCAAGTTCGCGCGCGCGGCGTAGATCGCGCAGGTCCATCCGGCCGGGCCCGACCCGATGATGACGATCTTCTCGATGCCTGCGTCGTCGCCGTGACTCATGTCGCCGCTCCGCTCTCTGGAGAATGGAGAATGGGGAAGGGGCGGAGGATACCGCGCCCGCGGGCCGCCGATTCGGATGGGCGCAAGCGCCGGCCGACGCCCCGTGGGATTTGTTCACGGACTCTCGAGCTCTCACTCGTCGGCGTCGCCGGTCTCGCGAAATGCGGCGTCGAACTGCGCCGAATCGAACGCGAGCAGCGGTCCGCCCTCGGCCTCGTCGGCTTCGACCGACACGGCGTAGCGCAACGCCGCGACGGCGATCGCCACGTTGACGACCCCGGAGAGCACCTTCGACATCGGGCCGGTCTTGGCTCCGAGCGAGACGAGAGCTTTGGCCCCGAGCGAGAGCCCGGGAGCGAGAATCGCGCGCAGCGGATCGGCGATGCGTCGCGCGAGGTCGAGCGCCGCGGCGGCACGCGGACTCGCGTCGCTTCGACGCGCCGCGTCGAGCGCCAGGCCGGATTCCACGATCGCGACGTCGTCGGCCAGTCGATCGTCGAAGAGGTCGTGCTCGGCGTCGGAGAGCGGGCGGGTCAGTCGATCGAGCGCGTCGGTCGGATCGGCTTCCTGGTCGTACGCGGAAATCAGCGCGAGCGCGCCGAGATACGCGCCGCGAAACGCCGACAGCGACAGTTCCTCGAGTCGCGCCTTCGCCGCCGACGCGGTGGAGGTCGTCCAACGCTCGCCCAGCCGCTCGGCCATCGCGGGGGTATCGGCACAAAACGCGACGCGATCGAAGTCTTCGGGGAACCAGCGGTCGAGCGAATCGACGTACGTCGCCTCGGCGTCGGCGATCCAGTTCGCGATCGTCGTCGGAATTCTCACGTCGGCCGCCGAAGGGGAGTCGAAAAGGCGACGGGACCCGCGTCCGATGGTCGCGGGTTCGGGTGCGAAGGGGCTCCGATCAGGCGGTGAACGACGACCCGCACCCGCACGAACCCTTGGCCTGCGGATTCTTGAACGCGAATCCGGCGCCCATCATCGACTCCTGCCAGTCGATCTCGGTGCCCGTGACGAACATCGCGCTCTTCGGATCGAGATAGATCTTGATGCCCTGCGACTCGTAGACCTTGTCGGCAGCGACGGGCGTCGACTCGACGGCCAGTTGGTAGGAGAGACCCGAGCATCCGCCGCCGACGACCTTGACGCGAAGCCCCGTCCCGACCGGAGCGCTCTGCTCCTGGAAGAGGGTCTTGACCTTGGTCGCGGCTTTTTCGGTGAGCGTGATGGACATGCGTGGATCCAGGAGGGGGAACGCGCCCCAGTATACGGACGCCCGAGGGACCGGCGGGCCCGTATCCTGACCGCTTCGACCCCATGGGCACCTTCGTCTATCTCGACCATCTGGCCTCGACGCCCGCCGACGCGCGGGTCGTGGAGGCCATGCAACCGTGGCTTTCCGAGCGCTACGGTCATCCCGCGAGCAAGAGCCATCGGCTCGGTTGGGAAGCCGAAGCAGCCGTGGAAGCGGCGCGCGCACAGGTAGCCGATCTGCTCCGCGTCGAGCCGCGGGAAATCGTGTTCACCTCGGGTGGCACCGAGGCCGACAACCTCGCGGTGAAGGGGGTGGCCGAAGGGTACGCCTCGCGCGGCCGTCACGTCGTGACGACGGCGGTCGAGAACCGACCCGTGCTCGACTCGTGTCGCTGGCTCGAAGAGACGCGCGGCGTCGCGGTCACGCGCGTGCCGTGCTCGTTCACGGGACGCGTGTCGGCCGCCAACGTCGTCGCCGCGCTGCGCGACGACACGATCCTCGTCGCGGTGCAGGCCGCGAACCAGGAAACGGGGACGTGCCAGCCGATCGCCGAAATCGGCGCGGCGTGCGCGGGGCGCAACGTCGTGCTGCATGTCGACGCGTCGATCGCGGCGCTCTGGCTCGATCTCGACCCGCGGCGCGACGGCGTCCATCTGATGTCGCTCTCCGGCAACAAGCTCGGCGGGCCGAAGGGGATCGGCGCGCTCTTCGTCCGGCGCAAGGACCCGCGCGTTCGACTGGCGCCGATGTTCCACGGCGGGTCTCACGAGCGCGGGCTGCGGGCCGGGACGGTCGACGTCGCAGGAGCGGTCGGACTGGGCAAGGCGGCCGCGATCGTGCGCGAGACACGCGAGGCCGAGATCTCGCGCGTGCGTGCGCTGCGTGACCGACTCGAAGCGGCGGTGCTGCGGCACGTGCCGCTCGCTCGCGTTCACGGCGATCGCGAGTACCGTTTGCCCAACGTGACCAACCTCTCCTTCGACGGCTGCGAGGCGGAAAGCCTCCTGATGGGCATGCCCGAGGTGGCGGCGTCGTCGGGCGCCGGCTGCACGAGCGCGATGCTCGAGCCGTCGCACGTCTTCGAGGCGATGGGCGTCACGAAGGACGTCGCGTCCGAGAGCGTGCGATTCTCGCTGGGTCGGACGACGACGACGGGCGATATTGACTCCGCGATCGACCGGATCGTCGCGGCGGTCGCCCAGGTGCGATCCCTCGATGCCTCCTCCAGCGGCGAGCGGCCGGAAAAACGCTAGCCGTCGCGGACGCGGGTCCCGTCGCGCGATCGAGAGACGCGCACGGTGCCCGTGGTAGGTTCCGCGCCGGCGCCAGATCGCCCCGGGGGCGTAGCTCAGCCGGTAGAGCATGGGCCTTTTAAGCCCGTGGTCGTGGGTTCGAGTCCCACCGCCCCCACCAACTCACTCCGTTGACCACGGGCCACCTCGGGCCTCGGGCCTGCATTTTGGGGGTGTCGCCAAACGCCTTCGAAAGCATTTTAGTAAGAGGCGGATTCTGCGGCCACCGGAGGCCGTCCCCCGCCACCGAGGAGTAGCGGTCATGAAGAATCAGTACGACAGGGACGGATCCGTCGTCGCAAAGTAGCCACACCCCATTCATTACACTGACTTTCCGACATGCTCCCGCAGTAAAGAGATTCGACTTGCCGCCCCAGCGACATCAGATGTCAACTTCTCGACCCCATCAATTGTATGAAACAGTCCAAGACGTTGGCGTTCTCCCAAAATGCCATCTAGTGCAATCACTGCGGCGGAATACCGGGCACCTTCGGATACATCAACCAGGTTGTTCTCCTCCACGATGATGTCGAACATCCCATCGGGAAATCGGTAAAGCACGTACCTCCAATCGCGTGCGTCAACGTCCATCCACTCACCCGCCTCCGACTTCACCGAGAACTCGAGTATCCCGTCTCGAGGAGGCCGCGCAGACAGAAACTCCCAGCCATCAATTGCCGGAGCCAAACGAACGATGCGCTCTGTCACCTGAAGCAAGTCCCTAGAACCATCAGGCGACACAACAAGCGCATTCTCGGCGTTCTTCCCGGGACCAACCTCCCAGACTATGTCCGCCAAGCTAGACACGCGCGCATCCAGTTCACGCAGTAATGCCCGATTCTCAAGATTTCTCGCCAAGCCCCTAGCAACTGTACCAAACCACCCCCAGAACGCGTGAATGGCTTCCACCGGAATGTCTCTGCTCTTGTTTGATTCCACCTATGGCCTACTTCGACTTGTTTGGGTCAATCTCATTCCTCTTGTCGTCCAGACTCTCTACTTCCCGACGTCATCGAAGGTCAAGTCGGCTCTCGCGGAGTGGATGTCGAGCATGACGCCGACGCCGAGAACCAGACCGCACAGGAACTTGAGCATGGGAACCTCGAGGGGTAGGGGGTATCCGTGGATAGGGGTGCGCAAACGCTCTCAAAACCCGATTTCTCTTGATCCATCAACGATGGGGAGGGCGCGGAATCAGTTCGGGGTGTTCATGGTGTGAGTCTATCACCTCGCAGGGACAGAGACCCCACGCGAAATCCATACCCAAAGGCCGCACACCACGAGAACCCCAAAAAATCTGGGTGCGAGGCTCGAAACCAATGTTGAACGGAGTAGCGAAACGCGGAAGGCGTAACCAAAATTGAGCGCAACCGCACGCACGGCAACCAATGACGCCCGGGTCATTATCCCGCCTCGGACGCCCGGGTCGATCGCCCCCCCCTCCCGACCAGTGCGCCGCACAGGTTATCCGACACGGGCTATGACTTCGGGACGATTGTGATTTCCTGAATTCTCCGCGTCTGTCCCGTGGTCAGTTGCGTGGGGTGTTCCCACGCTGGAGGTGTCCTACTGGTCGTCGGCGCAGAGTTGGAGATTCGGACCTTTTAAGCCCGTGGTCGTGGGTTCGAGTCCCACCGCCCCCACCATTTCCGTCGGTCGATCCGGTCCCGCGCAAACTCGACCTACGCTCCCGACGGGCCGTCATGGGCCTTCAACACCAGCTCGACGCGATTGCGCACACGGCACTTGCGAAAGACCTCCAGCAGGACGTTTTTGACGGATTTCTCGCTGATGCCGAGTTCGACGGCGACCGCACCGTTCGACTTCGCGTGGGCGACGGCGGTCGCGACCTGCGCCTCGCGCAATGTCAGTCGAAAGCGCGTCTGGAGTCGGCGCACGCTGGGTTCCGAAAACGTGCCCGGAGGCGAGAGCCGAACGACGAACCAAACGCCCGCCGCCCTCGGAAGCGCCGAGATCGTCGTATGCGCGCGCCCACCCGCCTTGTTTCGAAGCGTCAGTTCCCTGGGTGGCGCCGCCGAGTCCGACCGCTCGAGGCGATCGCGATAGTCGATGACTGTGCGCCGCAACCCGGCGATCGCGGCGCCATCGGCGGGGAGATACTCGTCCGCCGCCGCATTCGCGTAGACGAGTTTCAAGTTCGCGTCGAACAGCGCGACGCCTCGGTCGGGGTCGCCATCCAGGATCTCACGCAAGGGGAGGACGGCCTGCGATGCGGGAACGGTCGGGGGGTGCGTCGCGCGGAACCTCCGCCCTCTCTTGAGAGAGTCGGCCGACGCGCCACTCGAGGGAGCCGAAGGGGTCAAGATCCGCCCCCCGTCGGCGTCGGCGACGAGCGCAGTGGCACGCCGTACTCGGGCTTCGCGAGCGCCGCTCGGACGCAGGGACGAAGGCCGGTCCTTGCCGATTCGAGCGCACGATGGACGGCGTGTTCGGAAGACACCACGTCACTCCTGGAATGGGCGGCCGAGTCGGACATTGGATGCCGCCCGATCACGGGCGAGCGCCCAAGCGTGAG
>JANNRO010000145.1:0-7083 GCA_031401505.1 Planctomycetia bacterium | reverse complement strand
TTCTGCGACGACGTCATCGCGTGGATCGCCTCGCCGAACACGAAGACCGTGCCCGCGGTCGGATCGAGGATGCCGGCGATGACCGAGAGCAGCGTCGTCTTGCCGCAGCCGGACGGCCCGACGAGCAGCATCAGTTCGCCGGTCTTCGCCTCGATCTCGACGCCGCGCAGCGCGTGGACCTCGTTGGTTCCCTCGACGTAGACCTTCGTCACGCCGTGGCAGGCGATCGCGACGCCGGACGCGGGGGCGCCGACGGGGGAGGGCAGCGGGAGGGGGAGAGCGGCGCTCGTCACGATCAGCCCCGGAACACGATGGCGGGCTCGAGCCGGATCACGCGGCGCAGGCTCAGGAGACTCGAGAAGACGATCAGGATCAACAGCAGCCCGAACGAGATCAGGAACAGCTCCGGGCGGAACTTGAACGCCAGCTGGGGGCTGTTGCGGGTCACGTATCCGAAGAGCGCCGTCATGCCGACGCCCAATCCGTAGCCGAGCAGCCCGGCGGTCGTCGCCTGGAAGAGCACCATGCCGACGAGCGTCCGATTCGTCGTCCCCATGGCCTTCAACGCGCCGAACTGCTTCAGGTTCTCGACGACGAACGTGTAGAGCGTCTGCGTCGCGATCGCGAGGCCGACGAGGAAGCCCAGCACGATCGTCATGCCGAAGTTGATCGCGATGCCCGTGTTCTTCACGTAGTACTGGAGCGTGCGTCGTACGAACTGGTCGCTCGAGTACGCGCCGAGCCCGGTCCGCTCGGTGATGCGGCGCGCCAGCTCCTCGTCGCCGATCCCGGCCTTGGGCGCCGCGAGCACGAACGACATGCTCCGACGGTCTCCCGGCACGTAGGTGACGGCGCGCGTGTAGGTCGTGAAGAGGACCGGGAACGAGACGAACGTGCGTTCGACGCGGCAGATGCCCACCACGCGCGCGCGGCGGTCGTTCAATTCGAGCGTGTCGCCGACCTTGACGCCGCCCATCCGAACGGCGCCCGCGTCGTCGATGATGACGGTGTCGGGCGCCCAGAGGTCGGTCAGCTTGCCCGAGACCATCCGCGCGGGCCCGCCGAGCAGCGACGCGCTGTCGAGCCCGATCACGAAGACCGTCTCGAACTCGCCCTTCACCGTGCGCGCGCGGCCGGTGCTCTTGAAGAGGGGAACGGCCCAGTCGACGCCGGGGATGTCGCGCACGCGCGACAGGTCGCCGTCCTTCAAGGGTTTGATGTCGTCGGGATAGCGCACGCCCGGATCCATCACCCAGACCTTGGCCGCCGCGACGTCGGTGATCGTCGAGAACGTGCGCGACATCAACCCGGTGAAGATCGAGCCCTGTTGGGTGATCAGGAGGACGGAGAACGCGATCGCGAGCACGAGCGAGAGGTACTTCGTCCGATCGCCGACCAGCATGCGCCACGCGATGTAGATCATCGGGGCGCCCGCGCGGCGAGGCGTGCGAGTGCCGCCGCCGATCCGCCCGACTCGAGTGCCGCGAGGGTGAAGCCCGCGATGTGCTCGGCGATACGGGCCACGAACTCGGCGTCGTACGCCTCGCGCTTCAAGAACCGGAGCGCGAAGGGCGTCGCGATCCGGTGATAGAGCACCTGTCCGGTGAGGCTCATCACGTGCAGCGCCAGCGTCTCGTCGTCGGCGCCCGGGAGGAACGGCGCCATCACCTCGCGCATCGCCCGGAACCGGGGTGAGAGGAACTCGTCCACGATCATCGCGGTCGCGTGCGTCGGCCGGTTCATCTCCTGAAAGATGAGCCGCGTGTGCCACTCGGGTTGCGAGCCCAGGAGATGCAGCGCGAACCGGCGCACGATTCCGACGAGGCGCGCTTCCTTCGAGAGCCCGGCGCGCGCGGCGAATTCCAGGAACTCGACGGTCTCGGCCCCGTGGCAGAGCTGCATGGCCGAGCGAATCGTTTCGAGGTAGAGGCGTTCCTTCGACTCGAAGTGGTAGTTGACGGCCGCGACGTTCGCGCCCGCACGCCGGCAGACTTCGCGAACCGTCGCGTGCTCGAAACCGCGATCGGCGAAAACCTGCGCCGCCGCCTCCAGGAGACGATGGGCGGTCGCGCGATCGGAGCCGGGAATGGTGCGAGGGATGGTCATCGGGACCGGCCGCGGTCGCCGGAATTCGGACCCTACGCCTCCCCCTCCGCTCTGTCAAACAAATGTTTGAAACACCTGTTTCGAAGGTTTTCCCGGAAGTGTCTGACACCGTTTGGAAAGACTGTCCGCTCTACTTGCCCGAGGGGCGAAGCGCGGCGGCGGCGAGGAGCGAGAAGGGGGAGGAGAGGCGGCGGACCCCCAACGTCTCCAAACCGGCCTCGGCCGCTTCCGCCCGAAACTCAGCCTGCGTAAGTTTTTGACATCGTCGATTCCGATTTCGTAGCCTTTGAAATCGGGATTTCCATGTTTCCGAGTCGGCGAATGTGACGATCACGCCCCGTCGCGATGTTCTCGACAGTTCACGAAGGATCGCGAGGCGCGAGGTGCGATCGGTCAGGTGGTGGAGGAGCCGCCAGCAGACGACCGTCACGAAGGCCCCGTCGTCGAATCGCAGGGCCGATGCGTCACCTTGGCCGACGAGTACCCGGCCGCCGGCGATCTCGGCCGCGAGGGACTCCGTCGCGACTGCCACCATGGCAGGCGAGAGGTCGATGGCCGTCACCCGATCGGCGCGCTCGAGAAGGACCGGCACCAGGCGTCCCGCGGCGCAGGGAACGTCCAAGACGGCCCCACCGTCGGCGTCCAAGACGCGGAGTGCCCAGCGCAGGAGGTTCATTTCCCGACGACTCGAGAGCCGACGGGACCATCGTCGGTCGTATTTCGAGGCGTACGCGCGGGCACCCGCCTCGCTGTCGTACCGCGCTCGAAGGCCGTCGTTCATCGAAGCGTTGTACCGAGAATCGCCGAGGACCCGTGAACGTCGGACGACCCGGTGGCGCGTGGACGGTGATCTCGATCGGGGTCAACGACGGGAACCTCGACCGGCGCATCGATTTGGTGAATCGGCTACCCTCGCGTCCTCGGAGAAATGACTCATGAATCGCGCCGTGCCGGTGGTCGCGCTGCTCGTCGTCGCCGCGGGAGCGGCGTGGTTCGTCTTGAATCCGGCGCCCCGATCGACGGTCACCGTCGAGGACGGCGCGACGGACGCGGACACCGACGAGACAAAGGGCGCGTCCGAATTGGCGACGGGGCCCGCGTCCGCCCACGCGATTCGTGCGAAGGCGTCGAAGCCGACGGGGGGCTCGCAGGTGACGGGCACCGTCCGCCGCGGCGGAGTCGCCGTCGCGGCACGCGTCGAAGCGCACTACCTGATGCCCGCCGACGGGAACCCGTTCGGCCGCAAGGGCGGCACGGGCTACTTCCAACGCATGATGTCGCCGCCACCGAGCGAGAAGGACGCCGCGGCCACGACGCGCGCGGGAGACGACGGGCGCTTCGCGATCGACGGACTCGGGGCTGGAGTCTACGAACTGCGGGCGGAGACCGACGACGGGGCACGCGGCTGGGGTTCGGCGACGATCCCGATCGACGGCGCGTTCGTCGAGGCGAACGTTGATGTCGACGGGGGAAGCGAAACGCTGTCCGGTCGCGTGATCCGCACGGACGGCACGCCGTGGACCGGACAGGTCTTCGTCGACACGTGGCGGGGAAGGCAGGGCGGCGATCGGATGGGGGCGCTCGGCGCGCCGGTTTCGTCGCCGACCGATGCAACCGGAGCGTTCGAAGCGAAGGGACTGAAGGCCGGTGAGGTGATGGTTTCGGCGGTCGAGCCCGGCGTATTCCGCGTGTCGAGCGTTGCGATCAAGATCCCGCGTGCCGAGCCCTTCGTTCTGATCGTCGACGCGGCGCTCTCGACGACGAAGGGCCGGGTCGTCGCCGACGCCGATGGCTCGCCGCTCGCGGGTGCGACGGTCGCGGCCGGCGGTCAGGGCGGAGACTTCAGCGTCTTCATCGCCCAGACGACGACCGGAGCCGACGGCGCCTTCGAGATCCGCATCCCGGCGGGCAACCAAAGCGGCTTCATGATCAGCGCCGAGGGCTACGCGCCGCAGAGTCGGCAGATGCGCGAGTTCAAGGCCGGGGAGCCGATCGAGTTCCGGATGATCCAGGCGGCGCGGGTCGTCGGTCTCGTGACGCGAGCCTCCGATGCCACCCCGGTCGCACTGGCGAGCGTGCGCGTGCTCTCGCTCGACGAGCGCAACTTCATGTCGTCGACCGAGACGGCCACGACCCATGCCGACGGACGCTACGAGCAGGACAATGCCGCGTCGGGCGAAGTGATGGTCACGGCCGACGCGCCTGGGCTCGTGACGAAGGGCGTCGCCGACGTGAAGGGACAGGGCTTCAACCCGCTCGCGACGACGGTCCGGCCCGGAGAGACCACCACGGTGGACGTGACGATGGTCGCGGGTGCCAAGGTCTCGGGGACCGTCGTCGACTCGGTCGGCGCACCCGTTCGCGGCGCCGTCATCGCGCCCGTTTTGATGCCCTACGATCCGAGAAGCGGATCTCGATTCGACCGTATCTTCGGCGAGCCGAAGGCGGTCTCAGGCTCTGATGGTTCGTACGTCATCGACTTCCTCGTTCCGGGACGCACGTATGCGCTGACGGCCGATTGCGCCGGCCACGCCATATGCCGCGCCGACGCGTTCACGGCGTCGGAGACCGTTCCTGCGGTCGTGAACCTGAAGTTCGCGCCGCGGCGCATGGCCGAGATCACCGTCCTCGACGACGCAACCGGAACTGGCGTGGCGGGCGCCCGGGTGAGCGCGGCGACGGCAAAGGGTGGCGGATTCGGGCGGGCGGGCACGACGGGAACCACGGGCGCCGACGGGCGCGTGAAACTCGGACCGCTCGAGCCGGGCGAACTTCGTCTGGACGTGCAGTCAGAAGACTACGTGCGCAGCATCGGTGGGAACAGCGACTCGCCGAAGCTTCTCGCGGACGAGACGTCGGCGGTCGTGCGCCTGCGGCGCGGGCTCCCGATTGCCGGCAGGGTGACGATGCCCGACAAGACGCCCGCCGTAGGCGCGATGGTGCAGATCGAGTACGACGGCACCACGTCGCGCGGCTGGGTACAGCCCGTCACGACGGGCGCCGACGGCACGTTTCGCCTGCGCGGCGTGCTGGCGGGGTCGGTCAAGCTGACGGTGAATCTCTCGAAGGACGGGAAGGGGTATTCCGCATCCACGGCGGCGACGGTCGGTGCGGAAGACCTCGTGCTCGCGCTCGTCGAGGGAGCCGGCCAAGGGGGCGCCAAGGGGCAACTCGTCGTCCGAGTGCTCGACGCGGAGGGGAAGGCGGTTCCTTCCGCGTCCGCCATGATCCGATCCAAGGGAAGCACGAGTTCGACGATCGTGACGAACGGACGCGTGACACTCGGCATGGTGGCGGGCGAAGCGGCGACGATCACGATCTGGGCGGCGAAGGGGCGAGATGGTGCGGCGCTCAACCTGGCGCCGTTCCGACGGGAGATCGACGGGAAGGAGACGGAGATCGAAGTGAAGTTGTCATCCGGTCTCTCGATCGAAGGGGTCGTTCACGGATCGGACGGCGTCGGCATTCGCGGCGTCCAGGTGAGCGCCTTGCCGAAGCCGAAGGCGACCGGGGATTCCGATCCGTACGGATCGATGGGCGGCTTCGGCAACCATGCGACGGCGCGGACCGACGCGACGGGGGCATTCCGCTTGAACGGCCTGGGTGACGACGAGTACACGCTTTCGGTCGAGGCAGCCGCGGAATTCGCGCCCTACGACGGGCCGTCGGTCCGCGCCGGTGTCAAAGGTGTGGACGTCTCGTTGAAGTCGGGAGTCGCCGCCGTGATCACCGTGCTCGACGCGGCGGGCAAGCCGATACCCGGCGCCACGGTGAACGCGCAGGTCGCGAACGCCGACGATCGCCGCCGCGGCTCGCGAAACTCGGCCTGGAGCAAGGGCGCTCCGACCGACGCCACCGGCACCGCCCGCCTCGCGGGGCTCGCGACCGGCGTCACCTACCGTCTCGACGTGCAGGTGGCGGAGTACGTCGGCTTCAGTCAGTCCCCATGGGCGCCCGCCGACACGACGGTGCGGCTCGAGCGAGCGTTCACGGTGTCGGGCATCGTGAAAGACAAGGCCGGCAAGCCCGTCGCCCGGGCCAACGTCCAATGGACCAAGGACAGGGCGGGCGGGTCCTGGAGCGGGAATCAGGCGAACGAGGACGGGCGATTCACCCTGACGGGGCTCGGCGCCGGGGAGGTGTATCTGCGTGCCGTGATCGGTTGGAACTTCCAGCCCGACGCCGCGAAAGACGAACCGGTTCGAGCGCTGGCGGGCGCGAAGGACGTCGTCCTCATCGTGGATGTCGGGATCGACCTGGTCGTCAAGATCGAGAACTGGCCGGCCGACGCGCCGGCCTGGCACACTCCCATGCTCACCGTCGAGGGAGACAATGCCCGTCAGCTGGGAAACGAGGACATGCGCATCTCGCCCGACGGCGTCATGCGGTTTCGCGGTCTGCGCGAATCCGAGACGTACGCGCTCTGGATCCCCGCGATTCCGGGCGGACTCTCGTGCCTCGCGACGGGATTGAAGACCGGTGGCGCCGAGGTGCGTGTCCGAATGACGCCCGGGAAGTCGGTCACCGGGCGCATCACGGCGCCTGCCGGTGCCGACAATGTGCAGGTATCGGTGAACGCGACCGGGATCTCGACGAGCGGCAAGGTCGATGCCGACGGTCGCTTCACGATCGAGGGGCTGCCCGACGGCGCGTACGACGTGCATGGCCACGCGCAGAAGGACGGCGTCTGGTGGTACGCCACGGGCAAGGTGTCCGCGGGCGGGAGCCTCAACCTGGAACTCAAGAAACCCTGACGGCGTCGACGCCAGCCGCTGCGCGGTACGCAGATCCGTTCACACCGATCTCGCCGTCCGGGATTGGCCCCGCGAGCGGCGCGTTGCACCATGACCCCATGCGAACCGCCCGCCTCGCCCCGCTCGTCGCCGCGCTGACCCTCACCGCGTCCATCGCGTGCCCGCGACCTTCCGACGCCGCAACGCCCGTCGTCTCGGAGGGCCCCCGGGTCCGCGTCGAGTG